>JBOHRZ010000046.1:0-12289 GCA_050732975.1 Gemmatimonadales bacterium | reverse complement strand
GGATCGCAGCGGGGCGTCCAGATCTAGCAGGAAGGGGACTCGGGCCTCCCGCTCACCATCCGTTCCGTGGTGATCGGGATTTCGCGTTACGATGCAATTCGCGGCCTTGATTGGGCCGATTCCGATGCCGTAGCGATCGACCGGTGGCTCAGGCTATCCGGTGTCGCTGACTCCGATCGCAGGCTGCTCACCGACAAGAACGCCGATCTCCGCGCCATCATCGACTCGATCCGGTGGCTGCAGCAGACGTCGATGGTCGCCCAGGCGGGCGGCAAGACGCGGAATCTCGCGATCATCTACTTCGCCGGCCACGGCGACGTCGAGGACGCCTCGGTGCCGGAGCTCGCCGCCGCCTATCTCCTCGCCAGCGACGTGGCCGCGAACGGCGAAGGCCAGCCGTACAGCCTCGACGTGGGTGGCGCATTGGCGGTCGACCACCTGAAGCAATTTGTCAGCGCCATGGCGGCGGCGCATGTCAACGTGCTGCTGATCACCGACGCCTGCCGGGATGGACATCTGATCGGCGACGCCGCGCAAACCCAGATCACGCTGTCCCAGCTCGTCGACCTCGGCAAGTTCGCCACGCTGATGGCCTCGACCAACGCGAACGGTGTGTCGCACGAGGGCAAGCAGTGGGGCGGCGGACACGGCGTGTTCACCTGGTACCTGCTCGACGGGCTGGAGCATCCGAACAAGGTGCAGCTCGGATACCAGGGGAAGCTCACGGCGAAAGCGCTGCTTCGATACGCGGACGACAGTGTGGAGGCGGCGACCCACGGCCAGCAGATCCCCCAGCCGGGGCTCAACATGGAACTGCTGCTTCCGGTGCCCGGGCCGGCAGCGCCCCCCCGCAAGTCGTCGTCGGGCGGCGGACCGAAGTGGGTCGCCGCACCATTGGCACCGGTCCGCCACGCCGGTCTGCCCGATCCGATCGATTCCGCAGTGGCCGCGGCGATCGATTCGTTGCGGCAGGCGATTCGCGATCAGCGCCTGCTCACACCGAAAGGCGCGTCCGCCTGGGACTTCTACCAGCGTCTCAGCAGGTTGCCTGCCGCGAAGCCGTACCTCAGCAATGCGCGCAGCGAACTTGAGGGCACCCTCGAGAGCAGCGCCCGCCACACGATCCGGGAGTATCTCACCGGCGGCAATTCCCTGCCGCGGGGAACCCGGTTCGAGGCTGCCGCCCGGGAGATGCAGCGCGCGCTGCAGTTGCTCGATGCCGACGACCCGTTGCGGCCATCGCTCGAGGCCAAGGAGCATTTCCTCGACGCCTATGCGATCCTCCGGGAGTCGCAACAGCAGCGGTATCCGGTCGCGGAGTCGGAACTCCTGGAGGCGCTTCGCCTCGACCCACGTGCGACCTATGCGCTCAACGCATACGGCGTGACCCTTTCGGATCGGCACCTCGACGACAGCGCCACCGTGATCTATCGTCTCGCCATCACGCGCGCGCCGAACTGGATCCTGCCGCGAAGCAATCTCGCCAACACGCTGAACCAACGCGGCGCGTATGCCGAGGGGATCAGTGTGTTGCTCGCCGCACTTCGAGTTGACTCCACCAGTGCCCGCGTGTACGACGGGCTCGGAAGTATCTACTTCAACCTCGCCCGCTACCGCGAGGCGGAAGCCGCGTACCGCCGTGCCATGGCACTGGCGCCCCAGAACGTCGATGCCTGGGTCGATCTCGCCTCGCTGTACCGAACCAAGGGGAGGTACGATGCGGCCGGCGCCATTCTCGACTCAGCGAGCAGGATTGCCCGGGAGAACGCCTCCGAACCATTCAACGAGCGGCTTCCGATCGAGCGCGCCCTCCTGGCCAGCGATCAGAAGGACTACCAGGGCGCCCTGGAGCAGCTTCGTCCCGCGCTCGAATTGGCGCCCTATTCGGCAACGCCGGTGGGCTATCTCGGCGACTTTCTGCGCCTGAGCGGCATGGCCGATTCCGCCGAGCACGCGTATCGGCGCGCGATCGAACTGGATACGCTCAACGTCTGGCCCTACAACGGTCTGGCGTACCTGATGGAGGCACGGCACCAGTACGGCAAGGCTGAAGACGAACTGCGGCTGGCGACGCACCGCCATGCCGACTCGCCGGTACCGCCGGACTACCTGGGTAATTTCTACCTACGGCGCAGCCTCGATTCCACGGTCAGTGCCGACGACCGGACCCGGTACCTCACACTCGCGGATTCCTGCTTTCACATTTCGATTGCGCGCGATTCGCAGTACCTCAATGCCTACTACGAAATCGCAGGGCTGTTCGACCGGCGGGGCAACATCCCGGCGGAGGATTCGGTGTATCATCGCGCACTTGACGTGGCCGACAGCTCGGCCGACGCTCCGTTCCGGCTTGGCCACTTTTATCTGGTGCGTGCCAACGCGGATACCATCCACCGCGACTCGCTGATCGATCGCGCCGAGGAATCGCTGCGCCGAGCGGTGAGCATCGATTCGACGCTCGGTGCACCGCTGGACAACCTGGGCTGGGCCGCGCTGGATCGCGAACAGTTCGACACCGCGGCCGCATGGTTCCGCCGTGCCGCCGAGTTCGGCTCGAACACCCTCCCGGTGTATTCCCGAGTCCTCACCGCCAGCGCCGCACATTTGCTGCTCGCCGGCCGCTTCGACCCGGCCACCACGGCGGCCCACGCGGCGCTCAGCCTCGATGCCGGAAATTCGCTGGCGCAGCGCGTCCTGTCGATGCTGGCGTACCTGACCGGCCACGCCGACGAGGCACTTGCCTCGATCGACCGGCAATTGGCTGCGGTGCATGGCACCGACGATGACCTGCAGTCTCTCCGGGCGCTGGTGCTGATCGATCTCGGCCGTGCCGCCGAGGCGCGCACCATCATGGGCGATCTCACGGCGCTGGGGCAGCGCCCGTCGGAGTTCTACCAACTGATCCTTGCCTTGACCGAGTTGGCCCAGCAGCACGACGACCTGGCGCTGGCGGCTTATCGCACCGCCCTCCAGATCTCCGACCGGGTTCCGCCCGATCTCTGGAAGCAGCGGGGGGCGAGCATTCGCGATCCGCAGTATCGCGCCACGGAACTCTCGCAGCATGGGCAACAGTTGCTGGACGCGTTGGCGGCGAAAGACGCGAGAGGGAACTGACCCAGGTCACACTCGGGCCACGATTGGCGTGTCTGCGGGCTGCGTTCCACTCTGATTGCTTGACAGGTTCTGCGGCAACGCGTAGTGTTTCGCCGTTCCGGCAATTAGCCCTCATTGGCTGCACCCGCGCGTGCGCCTGCCCATAACGCGGGATCTTCAATTCCGAGGTGTGCTCATGAATACCGGTACCCGATTGGCCGTGCTCCTCAGTCTCGCGGTTGCTGTTCTCGCCCCCGCTGCGGTATCGGCCCAAGGCGGCGGACGCGCGGCCATGGTCGAGACCCACGTCAATCCCAAGACGCGAGGCGCTGATGCCAACGTCAAGCAGGACTCGGCGGCGAATGTCATGGGACACAAAATCGCTGCGCCCGCGGCGAAGGGCGGGGTCAAGACGCGCGGTGCCGCGATGTCGGGTCAGTTGCACGTTGACAACCGCACCGACCTGATCATCCGG
The DNA here is from genome assembly GCA_050732975.1 of Gemmatimonadales bacterium. GTDB lineage: Bacteria > Gemmatimonadota > Gemmatimonadetes > Gemmatimonadales > GWC2-71-9 > Palsa-1233. The sequence continues at coordinate 8,721 of JBOHRZ010000046.1, read as the reverse complement.
ATCTACGTCAATGGCGATTTCGTCGGAACAGTGTCGCCGTGGGGTGATTCCTACGGCTACTACGACTGCGGCATCTCGGTCTACGCCCGCGCCTACTTTACCGACGGCTCGTTCCAGTCCTGGGGACCGGTCCCGGCCAATGTGTGCGATGGCGGCTTCACCTGGCGCCTCTGGCCGTGACGAACAGGGCACGCCGGGCGGAGCGGTGATGCGGTTTGCTGATTACGTCCGGGTGTCGCTGTGCATTGCCACGGGCCTCGCCGGGTCGCATTCGGTCGCGACGGCCCAGACCCGGCGGGCGTTGCTGATCGGCATCGACAAGTACCATTACCCCCAGCCGGTCATGAATGCCTGGCGTGCCAGAGTCGTGGTGCAGGGTGCGGTGGTCCCCAGGGATCCCAACGCCTTGCGCGGCGACATGCCCGATCTCGATGGCGCGGTCAACGATGCCCGCGCCATGGAGATCACCCTCCGCAAGCGGTACGGTTTCACGAACACTCGAGTGATCGAGAACGACTCCGCCGCCCGCGCGGGCATTCTCGCGGCGATCCGCCAGCTCATCGATTCCTCCCGAAGCGGTGACATCGTCGTCTTCTATTACGCGGGACATGGATCCGAACAGTACAACTCCCTTGCCCCGGCGCGGGTCTCGCTCGATCACCTCGACCAGACCATCACCCCGGCCGATGCAGATGCCGGGCAGTTCGACATCCGCAACGCGGAGTTGACCGCCCTCTTCGACGAATTGCTGGCGAAGGGCGTCGAACTCACCCTGATCTTCGACAGTTGCCACAGCGGCTCCGCAGTGCGCGGCGTGCCGCTGCCCACCAAGGTCCGGTTCGCCCCGATCGATCCGCGCGATGCGCGCGATCCGTCCGATCCCGAGCCGGTCACCAGCAGCAAGCAGCCGCACCCGGCGCTGGTGCTCGCAGGGGCCCAGGAGTTCCAGCCGGCGGAAGAAGAGGTCCCCAGTGCCACCCCCGACCGGCTCGCCCATGGCGCGTTCACCAGCGCGCTCCTTCAGGTGATGAGCAGCCCGACCACGTCGGTGAACGAACCGGCCGAGCAGGTCTTCAAGCGGGCGGTGGCGATCGTACGGTGGAACGGACACAGTCAGGTCCCGGTGCTCAAGGGCACCGATTCGGACCACCGGCGTCCGCTCTTCGGGACCGGCGGCGATGCGTCGGCCGGCCGCCTGATGGTGGCGGTGGTGCAGGTGGACGGTGATACGGCGACTCTCGACGCCGGCCTGGGCGTGGGAATCGGCGCGGGGAGCGAGCTGCGCTCCGCCGACTCGGGTGCGCCGCCGGTGCGGCTGCGGATTACCGACGTCGATGGTCTCGGCACCAGCCGTGCCGTCGCGACGCAAGGGACACTCGGTAGTCTCAAGCCGGGCGTGCTATTCGTGGTGGATCTCTGGCGCGCCGCGGACGACGCCTCGATGCGAGCCTGGATTCCGCGGTCGCTGGACGCCGGTGACCTGGCCAGGGCCGCTGTCTCGTTGCGCACACTGCGAACCGCGACGGCCGTTGAATGGACCGACGATCCCACGTCGCTACCGGACGATGGACGTCCTCTCTATGTCGTCCGGTATGACGGACAAGGTTGGGCCGTCTTCACGCCGCGTGGCGAACGCATTGCCATCGGCGCCCCGGACGCCGCGCAGGTTCTGTCGGTGATCGCCTCGCGGGAGGCGCAGGCGGCCAGGAGTGTCGCTGCCGAGGCGGCGAAGCTGCCCGGTCGCGCCGCAAGCGCTTCGGTACCGGAAGGCAAGCCTCGGGTATTCGTTCTGATCCCGCCAACGCCCGGGCTGCGCGATGCGATCCATCTCGGCGAAGGAAGTCCCAACCCGGGAGTCCCGCTCTCGACCTCACCGGACAGTGCCGACTATCTGCTCTTCGGCCGCCTCGTCGGAGACAGCACCCAATACGCCTGGATTCGCCCGAACGCGACTGAGCGGTCCCAACTGACGTCTCCGTTTCCTGCTCGCACCGACTGGATTGGCGCCGCGGACAGCGTCGCCGCAGGCTCGCAACTCGAGGAACTCGCGCTGAAGCTTGCGCGGGTGCATGGCTGGCTGACGCTTCGAGCGCCGGCTGGCAGCAGCCCGTTTCCGTACCGTATCGGCATGCAGAACGCTCAGAACGGCACCATCAAGCAGGAAGGGGACACGACTCCAACGCGTGGCGGCGAAAACTACAACCTCGTGCTGGTCAAGGACTCGGCAGTGACCTTGTCGGCGTTACCGGATTCCTCCTGGGTGTACGTCTTCGTGGTCGAGTCTCAGGGCCAGGGCATTCTGCTGTACGGGCAATCGGGCAACAAATTCCCCATTGACTCCGCGGGAGTGCGGATCGCTCCGCCCGTGATCGTGCTGCCGCGACGGAATCCCGTCTCGATCACCGCGCCGTACGGCGTTGACACCTTCATCATGATTACGTCGGCGACGCCGCTCGATCCAACGGTGTTCAACTTCGATCCGGTGCGGACCCGCGGCGAGACGCGCGGGACGTCGCAGACCGGCCTTTCAGCGCTGCTGGCCCGTGTCGGCGGAGCAACGCGCGGCGTCGGCGATGACCCGGTTCCGACTGATTGGTCGATCCAGCGGATACCCCTGCTGAGCGTTCCGCCGGCGCCGTAGCCCTCACACTCCTCGCACCAGCAGCCGATTGATCACCAGCAGCGCCACCGTGACCGCAATCCACGCATACGATATCGATTCGGAGGCGGGCGACACCGGCAGCCCGGATCGCGGCAGCTTTCGCATCGCTGCATAACCGACCAGCACGGTGAGCGAGCTGGTCGCGGGATAGATCGCGCTGATGGCGGTCGATATCGGGAACGCGAACGCCACGTTCACCCCGCTGCCGGCCAGGACCGGGAAGTACACCAGCGCATTGATCCACCGGGCGCGCTCGCCGCTGCCCGCCTCGCCGTGCAGAAACCCGCCGAAGTACCGGTCCTGTCGGATCACGATCACGATCACCACCGCGATGCCCGCCAGCGCGATGAGCACGCTGAGCCACGCGGGAAAGCCCAGCAGCCCCGCGACCTTGCCGGTGTCGCCGACCGATGACAGCGGCGTCAGCATCAGGTAGCCGAAGAAGTTGATGAATCCGAACAGTGCCAGCCATTGCACGAAGAGATCGACCCGCCGGTTCCGGCTTCGGGCCCGCACCCACCACGCGCACAGGATCCCCTGCACCAGGCTCGCGACCGGGCCGGCCAGCGCCGACACGATCACGCCCGTCAGGCTCACGGTCGAGTCATCGGCCTGGACCTGATTGAAGTAGAGGACCGGATGGGCGCCGAACGCCAGGTACGAGACGAAATGGCCGAGTTCGTGGACGAACGTGGTCAGGGTGAACGCGCCGACAAAGGCCACGGTGGAGTTCACGGCCAGGACGAGCTTGCCGGGGGCCTGCGATGCCGCGGTGGTCGACGTCACGAGGAGAGACGATACGCCATTGCGCGAACGGCGGCAAGGCGCGGTTGATGCCTGCCCGCTACAGCTCGATGCGCGAGAACAGCCACGCTCCGATGATGATGAAGACTGCCGACAGACCCACCAGCAGGCTGAAATCGGCTGCCATGCCGAAATACGCGACGCCGACCAGCGATGCGCGCAACCCATCTACGCCGTAGGAGAGCGGGTCGACGCGGGCGATGACGGCAAGGGCCCTGGGGACACCGGTCAGCGGAAAGAGCGCGCCGGACAGGAAAAAGATCGGCATGACGAGGAAATTCATCACCAGTTGAAAGCCCTGGAAATCCGTGAGGACCGACGCGATCGCCGTACCCAGGGCGGTGAACATCAAGGCGATCAACAGCATGAAGATGAACGCGACGGGAAGCTCCGCCACTCGCGTGACACGAAATCCCGCGATGGCGGCGATCGCGACCAGGATCGTCCCCTGCATCGTCGCAACGGTTGCCCCGCCCAACGTCCGGCCGATCATGATCTGGAACCGGGGAACGGGTGCGACGAGCGTTTCCTTGAGGAAACCGAACTGGCGATCCCAGATCAGCTCGATCCCGGAGAAGATCGCCGTGAAGAGTACGGTCATGGCGATGATGCCGGGTGCCAGGAATTGCAGGTAGTTCCCCTGACCCGCTTTCCGGAACACCGGTCCGAGTCCGAATCCCAGCGCCAGCAGGAACAGCAGTGGCTGACCGAGCGATCCCACCAGGCGGGACCGCGACCGGAGGTAGCGCTTGATCTGACGCAGCCAGAGCACATAGATCACGTTCATCGGCGCCTCCCCCGCCACGCATTGGCCATGGTGCGCATGCGTTGGTGCGGATCGGCCTCTTCGTCGCGGATTGACGTGCCGGTCAACTTGAGAAACGCGTCCTCGAGCGAACCGGACTGCGAACCGTGTTTGAGTTCTTCCGGTGATCCCTGAGCGACGATCCTGCCGTGGTCGATGATCGCGACCCGCTCGGCCACCCGCTCGGCCTCTTCCATATAATGCGTGGTGAGGAAGACGGTCACGCCCTCATCCGTGTTGAGCTGTTTGACGTGCGTCCAGAGCTGATTGCGGGTCTGGGGATCGAGGCCCAGCGATGGCTCGTCGAGAAACATGATCCGCGGCGTATGCAGCATGCTGCGCGCAATCTCCAGCCGGCGCCGCATCCCGCCGGAGAAGTGTTTCACCCGATCGTTCCTTCGATCCCACAGTTCGAACAGCTTGAGGAGACGTTCACTCCGCTCGGCGATCACCGTGCGGGGCACATGATAGAGCGCACCGTGAATCGCCAGGTTCTCGGCGGCCGTCAGCTCGTCATCGAGGCTGGGATCCTGAAACACGATGCCGAACAGCCGACGGGCTCCATCCTTGTCCGTCGCGGGATCAATGTCGCCGAGCCGGATGCTGCCGCTCGTCGGCGCGAGCAACGTCGTCAGCATCTTGATGGTGGTCGTCTTGCCCGCGCCATTCGGCCCGAGGAACGCGAAGATCTCGCCCTGTTCGACGTCGAACGATATCGCGTCGACGGCAACGAACTCGCCGAATGTTCTGGTCAGGTCACGCACGTGAATCATTTTCTCGCTCTACATCGCCGGATCACTGACACTCCACTCGCCGGTCTCGATTCGTCCGGCATATCGATAGTTGAGCTCGCCCGTTGCCACGGTGAAGTCGTACCAACCATGACTCGACGACGTATCGATCGTGACGGCGCTGCGGGCTTCCGGCGTGATCGTGATCATCTGTGCCGATGCGCCATACGACTCGTCCTGTACCGCGACCTGCAGCGTCCTGTCGCTCTCGTTCTTCAGCGTCGCCTTGACGCTGTGTGCTCCGTGACCGCTCGGATGGTCGACCGCGACGCGCAATGGCATCGCGGTGGCGCCATCACGGAACGATCGCAGGAATCCATTCGGTCCGGCGATGCGCAGGTGATATCCGTCGACGAGGCGCCACTCGTCGCGGACGGCGTCGCCGGCGCGAACCGCATAGGCACGCGAAGTCATCCCGCCGTTGCCGGAATATGCATAGGCGCTGAACGGCGCCCCCTGCGCCGCCGCGCCGAACGCCTTGTTCCGCGCTTCAAGCGTCAGCGTCAGTCGATCGCCATCGCGTTCAGCATTGACGTGCAGTTCGTAGGGCAGCGGACACGACGGTCGCCTCCCTGCCTCCTGCTGCTCGCGCACGGTGCCCATCGCCGCCGCGAACGCCGTGTGGACAGTCGGCGCCGTGGGCGGCGGCTCGAACTTCGCCGAGTAGATCCGCTCCACGGTCGCGTCGCGGTCGAGCGGACCGGGGAGCGGGAACGACGCGCCGTCCCAGGGCCGGAACGCCGACGAGAGATCGCCGCACACCAGCCGCCGCCACGGGGAAATGTTGGTCTCGCGCACCGGCTTGCCCCTGGCCGCGAGCCAGGTTTCCATCAGCCGCAGCACCGACGTGTGATCGAAGACCTGCGAATTGACGCAGCCTCCGCGACTCCAGGGAGATGCGACTACCAGCGGGACGCGGTAGCCGAGACCGATGGAATGATTGCGGCCGTCGACATCGGCCCAGTCGATCCTCGTGTCGATGCCGGACGACGCGCGCCCCGTCTCCGGGCGATCGGTGTGCGGCGCGGTGAACGGCGGCACGTGATCGAAGTAGCCGTCGTTCTCGTCATAGCACAGAATGAAAATCGTCTTCTGCCACACCGCCGGATTCGTTGTCAGGATATCCAGCGCCTCGGCGACATACCAGGCGCCATACCATGGCGCGCTGGGATGATCGGAGAAGTTCTCCGGACCGATCAGCCAGGAAATCGCCGGCAGTTCGTTGCGCATCACGTCGCGCCGGAACTGATAGAGGACGTCGCCGGCCGGCACCTGCATGTCGCGCGACGTGCCGCGATCGTCGTACCGCAGCGTGGCAAGCTTGCGGTATCGCGGATCCGCCGCGTTGGTCGTGAACGCTTTCTGGTGCAGCGCGCGGGTCCGCGCCGAGACCGCCAGCCACGCCTGGTGATCGTACCTCGGCAGCTCGGCCTTCACGGCGGGCAGCAGCGCGGCGAACTCCGCGGCCCGCGTCTGCCTTCGGACTCGCTCCGCGTCGGTGATCCCCGGAGCCTGCGCCGCGGCTTCGGCTTCAGCGATTCTCGCCGGAAGCCCGGCGATCAGCTCCGGGAGGTACTTGCGACGGCTCGGCGCGAAGCGCACGCCGTATTGCGTGAACCACTCGATCGGATTGTCGGTGAAGTTGGCCAGCCAGGCGTCCTCGTCGCCGTCGAGGCCGGTGTCGATCGAGATCTCGTTCTGGTAGATGCGCCACGACACGCCGGCGTCCTCGAGGCGTTCGGGAAAGGTCGTCCACGACGCTTCGCGATCGTAAATTGTGTCGCTGTTGTACAGTCGCGGTGCGTCCGCGGCATCCCGGCGGATCGTTCCGGTCCAGAGATGCAGCCGGTTGGCCGTGGTGCCGGTGAGCGACGAGCAGAACGCCTGGTCGCAGATGGTGAACGCGTCCGCCAGCGCGTAGTAGAACGGCACGTCATCGCGGGCGTAGTGGCCGAGGGTGAAGGGCAGACCGCGTTTCGGGTTGGCAATCAGCCACTTGTCGTAGCGGCCGCCGTTCATGGCGTCGACCTGATCGGTCCAGTTGTGCGGCAGGCCGCCAATCCAGGTCGCGTTCGTGCCGGTGATGTCGAGGCGGAATGGCGCCGCCGCGACGCCATCGGCGTCGCGCTGGAACCAGACCGGTGAGCTGTCGGGCTGCACGTGCACCCGCGGATCGCGAAATCCGCGGACCCCGCGCAGGGCGCCGAAGGCATGATCGAACGACCGATTCTCCTGCATCAGCACGACGATGTGCTCGGCGTCATGGAAGGTCGTACCGCGCCGGGGCTCGATCGCCGCCGCGCGGGCGACGCAGCCGGGAATCGACCCGCGGACGAACGCCGTGGCGGACAGGGCGGCGGCGCGTTGGAGGAAGATCCGTCGGGAGGGCATCTACCGGGAAATTATCACATCTGTCGCAGCGACGTGCCGGATGGTCACGGGGGCGTCGCGGTATTGAAGTCCGGAGCGGCGATATCGGTCTTTGGAGACCTCAGATCGGTGTCTGCAGCGCGGCCAGTTCCACGATCCGTGGTGTGGGGCTGCGTGCGTCGCCTCGTCTCCGTCTTCGGCTCGCGGATCATGTCTGAAGCGGCGGTGAGTAACAGCGAGGAGGGTCCCGTGAAGATCAAGCTCGTCACCTTGTACGTGACCGACCACGAGAAGGCGCTGAAGTTCTACACCGAGGTGGCGGGTTTCGTAAAAAAAGCCGATGTCTCACAGGGATCGTATCGATGGCTCACGGTGGTGTCGCCGGAAGAGCCGGACGGCGCCGAGCTCCACCTTGAGGTTGCCGGAGATCCGGCGGCCCAGGCCTATCAGCAGGCCCTGTTCCAGCAGGGAAAGCCCGCCGCGATGTTCCAGGTCGACGATGTGCAGGCGGAGCACGACCGCATGAAGGCGCTTGGCGCGAAGGTCACCTTGCCGCCCACAAAAGTCACCGGCTCGACCATCGCGATACTGGATGACACCTGTGGCAACCTGATTCAGATCGTTGCGCTGGAGAGATAGGGAGAGAAGGAGAGAAGGAGAGAAGGCGTGTCACGGCGGCGCGGCGGTGTTGCGGTGCCGGCGCGACATCGGCTGCGGTGTGATTATCGTCTGGTATGCAACTACTTGCGCGACAATTGGTTAGCGAAACGGTTCGTGGCTTGGCCACGGCATGCCGATTGCTCCTCGTGGGGGCGTCCCCATTCGGAGTAGCGATGAAGCGTTCCTTGGTCGTTGGTGTCGCCGTAGCCCTGATCGGTGGTGCGGTTTCCGCCCAGGCGCAGTCCTGGACGGCGATCGGCAGCCCGAACAACGTCAGTGCCGGCCAGCAGTACTGGGATAACACCTCGTCGGACGGCGCCCACTGCAACGCGGGCTACGTGGTGACCGGCGTCGCCGGTACCTCGGGCAACAGTTGCGGCAACCAGCGGCCTGGCGGATGGCTGCCGTACACAGGTGACCACGCCACGACCTATCTCGAGGCGACCGGAGGCGGGTATACGCCGATCGTTTTCGGGTCGGGAATGTACGCCTTCTCGTTGCTGACTGACGCCGGGTCGGGCGGCGGCGACATTGCAGCCGCCAACCAGGATTGGGGCTACTACGACGTGAGCACCCTGGCGCGGACTTCGCTCAACGGCGGTTTGCCGGCCGGCGACGTGACCATGTCC
>JBOHRZ010000045.1:0-12383 GCA_050732975.1 Gemmatimonadales bacterium | reverse complement strand
GTGTGGTGATGCGCGAAGGCGCCGGACCGCGGGAAGTCCGCGAACCGGAGATTGCCGCGCAGGGTGATACACTCCTCGTCTTCGATCCGCAGCTCGCCCGGCTCACTCGATTGGCGCCGGGCGGGCGAATGCTCGACGAGCGGCGCATCGAGGTCGGCGCGACCGGTTTTCCGATCTGGACCAGCGCTGACGGCAGCATCTGGATCGATGCGTTGTACGACATCGGCCACAACACGCAGAACGCCCTGCGGATCACGCCCGCCGGTCGCATCGACACCGTGATGTGGGATGCGCGATTTGCCGACGATCAGTGGGTGGACTGGAAGTTGCCGCACGCCGTGATCAGGGGCGGCCCGTTCTCTGCAGCGCCTCAGCCGGCGATCGATCCGGCCGGGCGCGTCGTCTTCGGCGGATCGCGCAATTCCCGCTGGTACGTCGTCTCCGGCGGCGACACTGTGCAGCGGGTCGTGCTCTCCGACCACGTCACCGCGATTCCGGCTCAGGTGCGCGACTCCGCCTGGAAGGCCTTCCTGGCGCGGTTCGCGTCGATGCCCGGCGTGGCGGCTGGACAGCTCGACAAGAAGCAGCTTCCGACCAACTACCCGGCGTGGGTGAGTCTCGACATCAATCCGCGCGGCGAGTGGTGGATCGGTCGGCCCGGTCGCGACGGCAAGCTGGCGGCATGGGACGTCATCGTCGACGGCAAACTGGTCGGCCACGCCTTGGCTCCCGCGTCGCCCGCCGGCGCCAAGGCGTTCGGCCGCGATCTCATCGCACTGTTGCACGAAGATGCGGACGGCGTTCCGTGGATCGGGGTCTATCGGGTGGTTCGCGCTGGGAACTGACCGTTCAGTGCTGGTCGATCACCACCGGCACGTATCCGTTCTCCATCCCCGCAGGCGGCGTGACGAAGAGCGCCGGATCCATCGTCACCAACTGGCCCGACGAAAGCGGTGGAATCGCCAACCCGGACACGCCGCTGTGCTGGTGCAGCGAAACCACGAACGCCTGGAGTTGCTGGAGTTCCGGGTCACTCAGACCGAGACGCGCGATCGCGGGCTGATCGACAAACCGGTACCAGACGTAATCGAGCACCGATCCGTCGCGGAGGGCGACGCTGAACGGTCCCGCACTCCAGTGTGTCGACGTCCAGGGTGATCCCGCGCTCTGGTCGACCGCCGGGTAGCTGCTCCGCGCCAACGGTGTGAAGGTCTGGTCCTGGAGCCAGGTGGTGCGCGGCACCGACGACGCCGCGACCGGCGACCAGGTGCCGCCGCTTTCGACGTAGTACTCCGGAAAGACGCCCGGCGTCATCGCGCCGGTCCAGCGCATCCCCAGGCCGACGCCACCGCCGGTCGTCACTCTGCCGCCGGCAAACAGCGCGTTCGGTGTCACCGTGCTGCCGCCGAGCGTCACGCCGAGGTTGCCGGCATCGAGCACCGCCAGCGCGGTGCCGCTCTGGTCGATCTGCGTCGCGACGGTACCGCTCTGGACCCAGTTCGCGACCGCGTCCCAGATCGCCGACCTGGAATAGGTCCGCATGTCCTGCACCAGCACCGCCTGCCCGCTGCCGTCATCGGCGAACATCAGCCGCGGCACTCGGCGATACCGGACGCCGTTGCTGTCCTGACTGGTGAACATGGGCGTGGTGCCGATTTCCAGAGCCGCCGATCCCGTGAAACCGGGAATCGCATCCTGCCCGCGACCGGCGGCAGCCGGATTGAGTGCGCTGATCGCGCTCCAGATCGCCGGCGTGTAGAACGCGACCGGACCGGTGAAGTTGGCCGCGCGAAGAAAAAGCGTCCAGCTCTGGTCGCCGGCCGCGGTGCCATCCGGCGCGGTCCCGGCGGAGATGAGCGGCAGGGCGAGCCACGCTTCGCCGATGTAGGCCGGACCGCTGGCGCCGACGAAGGTGAACCCGTCCGGCGGCGTCAGCACCCTGTTGCTCAACTGCGCGAGTCCCAGTTCGTTGCCGGACAGCGCGCCTCCGCCGAAGGCCCATCCGGTGGATCCGATCTGCGTGTCGTAACAGTCGGGCGTGCCGTTGATCCGGTACTTGGGCGTGCTGGACGGAAACCGGGTCGAGGTCCATTCGCCCATCCCGCCTTCGATGGTCTGGAACACCGACCACCAGGTCGGGCCGCGGTCGGTGAAGTCGTCGCGCGCCACCGTGCCCGTCGGGCAGAGCGGCGCCCCGAAGGTGGCATTGTCGGGGATCAGCCACGAACCCCAGCCGAGCTGGGTCCCGGCCGTTTCGGTGGTGCTCAACGTCGCGACCAGACTGTAGTATCCAAAACCATAGCCCATGGCGTCGTTGGGAACGTTGTTGTTGACCAGGACCGAGACATAGCCCGTGAGTCCCTGGCTCTCCTGCGCGATCGGCGGCGCGTGCACTGACAGCTGCGCCGTACCCGACTTCGCTTCGCTGGTGGCCGTGATGGTGGCGGTGCCCGGCAGCACGGCGGTCGCCAGACCGGTCGCCGACACCGTGACTGCGCTCGGGTCCGATGTCATCCACGTAACGGTGCGCCCGGTGAGTGTCGTGCCGGCGGCGTCCTTGACCGTCGCGGCCGCCTGCGTAGTCTGACCCGGAACGAGCGAGGTCGACGGGGCGGAGACCGAGACGGTCGCGACGGGAGCCGGAGTCACCTGCACCGGCGCCTGGCCGGTCTTCCCTTCGACCGTCGCGATGATCTCGGCCTGACCGGCCGCGACACCGGTCACCGTGCCCGATGCGTTGACGGTGGCGATCGTTGGCGAGCCACTGCTCCAGGTCACCGTGCGGCCGGTGAGGGTGGCGCCGTTCTGGTCGAGGACGGCGGCCGTGGCCGTCGTGGTGGTAGCGGCCGCGATCGACGTCGCGGCGAGGGACACGTTGACGGTGGTGACGACTGCAGTCGTATTGGTGGGGCTCGGGCTGCCGCTGCCGCAACCGGAGACGGTGAACACGACCACAAGGAGGGCCAATCGGGAGACACTCATACCATCTACTCCGCTGCGAAGTTCCTGACAATCGGGGTAATAACGTCGATGTGAACCGCCGTCAAGGAAACAGTGGCGACGATAGCTTGCCGATGACCGCGAATACCACCACAGGCATCGCCATGCGCATTCCGAAGTTCACCTGCATCCTCTTCGCCGCCACGATGATCGCCGTCGGCATCCTCGGCCTGATCAGCGGCGACTTCCCGCCAATATGGGGCGGAGTGCCCGCCGGAATGCCCGGACGCCTGGCACTGGTCTACCTCTGCGCCTTCGTCTCGCTGGCCTGCGGCGTCGGCCTCTTGTGGAAGCGCACCGCCATCGCTGCGTGCCGCACGCTCCTCATCTATCTCGCCGCGTGGCTGCTGCTGTTCCGAATGCCCTACATCGTCACCGCACCGAGCGCGACCGATACCTGGTGGGGCTGTGGAGACACCGCCGTGATGGTCGCGGCGGCCTCGGTGCTATACGTCTGGCTCGCCGGCGACCGGAGCGGGCAATGCCTCCGTTTCGTCACCGCGACGAATGGTCTGCGCATCGCGAGGGTGCTCTTCGGCCTGGGCCTCATTCCCTTCGGCATCGCGCATTTCACCTATCTCGCCAGAACCGTGTCGCTGGTGCCCGGCTGGCTGCCATGGCATCTGGCGTGGGCATACTTCTTCGGCTGCACCTTCATCGCCGCGGGCGTTGCCGTGATCATGGGCGTGTATGCGCGGCTGGCGGCGACGCTGGTCGCGCTGCAGTTGGGTCTGTTCACCGTCCTGGTATGGGTGCCGGTGGTGGTCGCCGGCCCCGACGCATCCCAATGGGGCGAATTCGTCAGCTCCTGGGTGCTCACGGTCGCCGCAGTCGTGGACGCAGCCTTTGGGTTCCGCTCCGGCTTGATCCCCGCTTGACTCACCCCCGCGATCGTTGACGCGAACCTCTTCGGAGACCCGTCATGACTACCCGGATCGCTCTCGCCATCGCCCTCGCCTCGGCCGCGTTGACCTTTGCCGCCGGCCAGCCGTCGCAGGCCCAGCAACCTGACATGCTCGCCCCGGGCGCCACCGTCCGGTGGACCGACCCGGTGGGTCAGTTCCGGATTGAAGGCTCGGTTCAATCAGTGCGGGACGATTCGATCGTGGTTGTCGTCCCTCCCGGTAGCCGCCTCTTCGCGCTCTCGGTGAGCGCGACCCGCAGTCTCGCGATCCGCGACGGGCGCGGCTCACGCGGAAGGGGCGCGTTGATCGGCGCAGCCATCGGCGGGGGAGCGGGCGTGCTCCTCGGTCTCGCCGCAGGAAATAGCTGCAGCAATCCCGAAGTCATCTGTATCTCACCCCGCGGTGTAGCCGAAGTCTTCGGCGTCCTCTTCGGAGGCATCGGAGCGATCGTCGGCGCGGCAGTTACGCCGGCGTGGCGCTGGCGCCTCGTCAACTACGCCGAGCATCAAACGAGAGTCGCCGTCGAGCCGATGGTGACCTGGCACGCGGCGCCGGTGGTCGGGCTGCGGGTTACGTTCTGAGGGCGACGTCCCTCGATCTCACAACAGCGACAGTCCACCAGGGCTGGAGGAATCGATGCGGATGCAAGAGTGGTCGCCGGCGCGGCGGACGATCGCCGCCATTCTACTTGGCTGTCAGGTGCTCAACGGTTGCTATAGCTGGCACGTCCAGCCCGCGGCGCCGGAGGAATACATCGCCAACCATCCCGGACAGCAGGTCAAGCTGAGCAGGAACGACGGTTTCGATTTCGTCTTCGACAGCGCCGCGATCGCCACCGACTCGATCCGCGGGTTCGTCGGTACGCGCACGACGATGATTCCGTTGGCCGGGACCCGGCAGGTGGCCGTATCACGCTTCAGCGCCGGGACGACGATCGGGTTGCTGGCCGGAGTGGTCGGCGTGCTCGCCGTCATCGGGGCGCTGGCCGCCGCTTCGTTCACGAACAGCTTTAAGAGCTTTTGCCTGGGGGCCGGCGGACAATGTCAGTGATGCGCGGCGCTGGTATCCCTCGCGAACCTGGTGGAGGCGAAGGAGGCGACGCAGGTGACGGAGGTGAGTGACGGAAGAGATGGAGGAGACGAATGGGACCCCCTCCGTCACTTCCGTCTCCTCCGTCACTCTCCTCCCTCTCCTCCGTCACCTCCTTCGCCTCGCTCTCCCTGCTCTCCCCGCTCTCCATGCTCTCCCAGATCTCGTTATTCTCAGTTGATGAAGATCTCCATCGGCTCCGACCACGCCGGCTTCCGCTACAAGACCATCCTGGTCGAGCACCTCAAGTCGCTCGGACACGTGGTCGTCGACTTCGGCACCGACTCGACCGCTCCGGTCGACTATCCCGACTTCATCCATCCTGCCGCGGCGGCGGTGGCGAGCGGCGACTGTGAGCGCGGCATCGTCCTCGGCGGCTCGGGGAACGGCGAGGCGATGACGGCGAACCGCCACCGCGGGGTGCGTTGCGCGCTCTGCTGGAACGAGGAATCGGCTCGTCTCGCCCGACTCCACAACGACGCCAACGTGCTTTCGCTCGGCGAACGGATGATCTCGGAGGAGTTCGCCATCGCGATTACCGACGTGTGGCTCAACACTCCGTTCGAGGGCGGGCGGCACATTCCGCGGCTGGCGAAGATCGACTCGGGGGCGTGATGTAGTGGGAGCTTTCGTCCCCGCGATGTACGCGCGAAGCGAGGCGCAATCCTGATACCTACTTCTCGCTCACGCGCTTGTGTGATCCCGTACCGGAACATATGATGCCGAGGAAGCACCAGATCGCCTGCGAGTCCGAGGAGGCCTCAATGCTGCGCTCCATCGTTCGACGCGGCTCGACTGCCACCTTTGCGCTGGCGATCGCCGCACTCGCCGGTTGCTCCTCAGATGCCGGAACGCAGCCGGGCCATACCATCACTTCGGTCGTGATGGACCCGTCGCCCGGCTGGGCGGGATCGTCGCTGAGCGTCCATTCACCGACGTTCACCGCCAGCGATACCGGCATGATGCTGCATCTCGGCGACGCAATGGTGCCGCCAACTCGCGTCAACGACACCACGCTGTCCGCGCGGATTCCGACGACCTCGATGGGCGGCACGGTCACGGCGTCGCTCGACATCGACGGCCAATCCTTCCCGCTCGGCACGCTCACCATCTACGGTTACACCGGGTCGCACACCTTCCCTGAGGGGATCGTCGACGACGCCTACGCGTGGCCGCGCGATGGGCGAGCCATGATCATGGGAGGGGCGTTCCAGAAGGGGCTCGCCTTCTTCGACCTCGACGCCAATACCGAAACCGACTTCAGTGCAGTGCCCGCGGAGAACATGCACGGGCCCGGCCCGACCTATCAGGACAGTGTCTTCGTCGTGCAAGCGGCGAGCGACAGCTTCGAGACCTGGCGAGTACTTCCGACCCCGACGCTGGTCGCCACGTATCCCGGCATCGGTGCGGCCTGGGGTGCCGCGCAGCTCGGCCCGACGCAGTGGCTGCAGGCGGGCAAGAACTCCATCGGCACGCCAGCGGCCTGCGTCGGCGTCGATCAGCCGGAGGGCTTCTACATGTCTCCGCGGCACGATCGCGCCGTGGTCACCGTGCTCGCGCTGGGAGGTTCGGGTGGCGTCGCGTGTTACACGCCGACCCAGCCCGACGGCACGCCGGTGTTCGATGCGCCGACGGGCGCCGTCGCGTACACGCTACCCCAGATCCAGCACCCGGAGGGAGTGGACTTCTCCGCGGACGGCAACCTGCTGCTCCTGGTCGGAAGCCCGGGGGCCTATCGTGGGCCGGGCCGCGCGCTGCTGCTTCAGTCCGCCACGGGTGACGTGCTCGCCGATACGGCGTTCGATCGGGAAGCCTTCGCCGCGGCGCTCGACCCGATCCGGCCGTTGGCCTATGTCGCCGTCAACTCCACCGGACATCCCACGGTGCTGGTTCTCGATCGCGATACCTTCACGTTGCTGGGTGAGATGCAGGTGCCCGGCGACATCGCGCGGGCGAGCGATTGCTGCTTTTCCGCGGTCTTCGCCGAGAACAACACCGATGGTTTGTATCTCTACTGGGGTCAGCTCGGCACCGCGTGGCACTTCACCCTCCCGGCTGCCGGCGCGCTGCGAAGGCCGTAGCTTTCCGTCCGTGCCACTCGTCGTCCTCCTCCGCGGCGTCAACGTCGGCGGGCATCGCACCTTCAGACCGAGCGAGCTGGCGAAGCAGCTCGCGCACCTCGACATCGTCAACATCGGCGCCGCGGGGACGTTCGTGGTGCGTGCGCCGGTGGCTCAGACAAAGTTGCGCGCCGAACTGCAGCGCGCCCTGCCCTTCGTCACCGACATTGTCATCTGTCCCGGAGCCGAGATCTCTGGCCTGCTGTCGAACCATCCTTTCGAGGCACTGCCGGCGGAGAAGGAGATCGTCCGCTTCGTGACGGTGCTCGGCAAGCGCCCGCGCACCGACCCGGCGATGCCCGCCGACTTCCCCGCCGGCGGACGTTGGCTCGTGCGAATCCTCGACCGGCGAGATCGCTTCGTCTTCGGCGCCTACCGCCGCGACATGAAGACGATCCGCTACCTCGGCGCCGCCGACCGGCTCTTCGATCCGCCGGGAACGACGCGCAACTGGAACACGATCACGGCGATCGCGAAGGTGCTCGGCGCCGGGTAGCGTGGGCCCGGGCCGCTGCGTCAGTGCCGAGGCGCTGATGGCACCAGCTCGGAATCCGCTGGTGCATGGCGCGCCAGAGCAAGCCGCTCCAGCGCCGCCCGAGCATCTTGAATCATTGGCTGGAACACAGAATCGGCCTGCTGCCGGGGCGCGAGGAAGCGCACGTAGGCCTCACGCGCCTGTTCGGCCATCCCGAGTTGCTCGTAGAGGCGCCCGAGTTCGTAGTCGGCAGGGAGCCAGCTGCCCGCAAGCGATTCGAAATACAGTAGTGCGTCCCGTGGCCTCCCCATCTCCAGCTGCAACCGCCCCAGCCACCAGCGCAGAATATCATTGACACCTCGGCCGCCGAGAGCCCGCTTTTGCGACGCCTGGAGCAGGCGCAGGGCATGGTCTCGCTGACCTTGACGCCACGACACGTACCCTTCGAGTCCCTGCCGCAGGCCCTCCGTGAAGGCAACCTGCGACGAGTCTCCGGGCGCGCCGCGACTACGCAGGCGAGGCTGAAGCCGCTCCAGCGAACGCTGCACGACCTGCCACTGTCCCCGGTTCGCGGCGAGGGAACCGACGTAGAAGAGCTCGACCGCGTCCACGCTGTCGACGGCATTGTCGGCAAGGACCCCGTCGAGTTCCGCGGCAGGAACCGACGCGCCAACCTCGGCGAGCGCACCAAGCATCCGGGCCTTTCGAGATTGTGGCGTAAACGGATCGCCAAGCGATTGGAGTGCCTCGCCCGCCTTTCCCTGAGCCAGCCGGGTGTAGAACAGCGCGATCGCGGCGACTGGCGGGTGCTCGGCGCGATCTCGCGCTGTTTGGAATGCTCGCTCCGAAAGATCCCAGCGGCGCGCCGCTGCGAGCTCGGTACCAGCCCACAGGACGCGGCTGATCTCCAGCGTGTCGAGCACCGCCTCGCTGGCGGAACGCACGAATGAATCGCCAACCACAAGTCCAGCCAGCAGTCGAAGCTGGGACAGATGGAGGGTACCCGGTGCGACTCCGGCGAAAGTATGGAGCAACCGCTCGGCGCCGGCCGTATCCCGCTCGCCGATCGCATCTTCAATCAGGTGGACGTACGGCAGGCTGAACGTTGAATCGAGCGCGATCGCCTTGGCCAGCGCCCGGTCCGCGGAACCCGGGCCGACCAGCGCCTCGGCACCACTGTGGAAGTAGAACTCCCCCAGTTGATACCACGTGTCGGCGTCCTCGGGATGCCGGCGCGCTTCCTCCTCCAACAGATCACGCGCGGCCAGGACGTCTTCGTCCTGGAGCTCAAACGCGCGAAACATGGCGGCCTCGTGTGGCGGCAACCGGTCCGCATATTGTCCCACCGCCGGCGCCAGAGGGTCGGGAACTGCTCCCAGCAAATCACTCCAGAACCACTGCCGTGATATTCCGAGGCGGTATCGGGCGAGAGCGAACGTGGAGTCAGCCTCCACAGCTCTCCCATAGGCGTCCGCGGCACGCTCGAATTGCGATCGCCGGAAGAGCGCTTCCCCTTCGAGGAAAGCCTTGAGCGCGGGTAGCGACGCCGTGTGGATGCGGGCCAGATCGATCCGGGCGAGTTCCCGCGCATCGCCGCCGGGCATGAGCCGCAGGATCCCCAGCGTCAGGCGGTCGACCAGGGCGAAGACGCTGTCGGCCGGGCCTCGCGATTCGGCGGTGCCAAGCGTTCGGCGTTCCGCGACCTGGTACACGCCGGCGGTGAGCAGCAGGTCGGGTCCGTCGGCGATCACGTGACCCGACACGGCGTAGCGGCCGCCGGCACGCGCTGCCGCATCGAGGGAAGTCGCAAGCGCCGGATCCTCTCCTCCCGCCGGCTCCTCACGCCACCGCGAGAGTACCGTGCGGTTGTCCACGGCCCGGATGCCTGGAATGCCGCCCAGGTCCATCGAGACGAGGTCCATCAGGCCCTCGCGCCAGTTGGCCAGCGCGTTATCCTGAACGGTGAAGGGCAGCACGACGATGGCTTGCGTCGGGGCTTCGTTCGTGAGAGCGGCGGCGGCGGCGGCCGTGCGGTGCCGAATCCGGGCGCGGAGCTGAATGCCGGCCAGGACAAGCAGCAATGCCACGATCACCGCACCGGTGACGAGCCTCCTGGCACGAGGTGCTCGGGACGGCGGAGCTACGAAAGTCGGCTCGGGCGCCGGGCCGCGGGGATGGGAGCTGCTTTCGTCCGGTGCGTCGTGCGGACCGGCTTCGGAGCTCTCCTCCGGGGAAGCGGAAAACGATCCACTTCGTTGACTGAGTCCGG
Source organism: Gemmatimonadales bacterium (assembly GCA_050732975.1). GTDB lineage: Bacteria > Gemmatimonadota > Gemmatimonadetes > Gemmatimonadales > GWC2-71-9 > Palsa-1233. The sequence goes on along the minus strand of JBOHRZ010000045.1, from coordinate 2,525 downwards.
CGCTCAGGCGCTCGACCGGCTCAGCCCGGATCCTTGCCACCAGTACCTGCGTCTCCGCGGACGGCTCCAACTGGTACTCCGTCCGCAGCGTCCGGGTAAACGCCTCATAGGCGCGGACCGCGGCGGCCCTGTCTCCTGCGCACTCCAGCAGCAGCATCAGGCGGCGAAGTGCGATCTCGTCGGTTGTCGCGAGGGCGACCGCACGCCGCGCCGCATCCACCGCGCCGGCAACATTCCCGTCTTGCTGACATGCGGCCGCCAGCGTCCACGCCGCCTCCTCCGCCTGGTCGCGCAGTCGAGAGCGTTCCGCGTCGAGCCAGCGCTCGAAGTCGGGTGCGTCCGAAATGTGGAACCCGGCCAGCAGCTCGCCTTGATACAGGGCAAGCGCATCCGCGGCGCGACCCTGGCTCAGCGCCGCCTCGAACTCCCGGACATCACAGCGGACCTGGCCCGCGACGAGGGCCACCTCCTCGTCGCCACGTGACACGATTGCGTTCGGGCCAAGCGCCCGGCGCAGGAAGTAGACCGCCTGCCGGAGGGCGTGCCGGGCCTGCTCGGCATCGTGCTCCGGCCAGAACATGGCAAACAGCGTGTCGCGACGGTGGAAGCCGCGGGGCGTGGCAAGGGCGAGATAACAGAGGAGGGCAGCGCGCCGGGGCTGGGCAAGCACGGAGCTGACGCTGTTGCCGTCGGAAGACGTCAGCTCAACTGCACCCAACGTACGCAACTCGATCATTCGGGGAACTCAGCGAACGAGGCGCCACCGTGCGGTGACGATGTGGCGACGGTCAGGTGACGGGCGGCCTCCAGATTCTTCTAACCTAGGCCGGCAGGGCTCACTGGCAAGGTTGCCGGCCGTGGCGCCATGCCCGAACCAGCGAGCCTGCCGGCGGAGCCCGACCAGCGCGTCCACCACCGATTACCGATTGTCAGGAGGCAGCCATGCTGCGTCATAGTATCTCAGCCCGACCAACCCAGGTACAACGGGCGCGAACCATCGCGCGTTGGCTCACGTCGGGCGGTGCGGTCGTCATTCAACTGCTCGCAGTCGCCTGCGGCAGCTCCTCGGGAACGGATGGGGGGAGTGGCAGCGCCACGCTCTCCGGGAGGATCGAAGCGGCAGGGACGTCAGCGACGCTTGAGGGCGCCACCATCAGCGTCGGCACCCAGCAGGCGACCAGCGACGCGAACGGGCACTTCGAGCTCACCGGCCTGGCTGAAGGGGCAGCGACGATCCGCGCCGCGCGGCCTGGTTATACGGCGACGACGGTGATGGTTACGCTCAGTGCGGGCGCCAACATGCACGACTTCACGCTGACCGTCGAAGAAGTCTACGTGTCCGACGTCAACGCGATGTACGTGCCGGCCGGCGTGGGACCGATCCGGGCTGTGATCATCCTCCTCGGCGGTCCATTCACCAAGGGGTTTGTGACCGGCGATCCGATCGCGCCGCCAGGCTACCCAACCGTCGAACAGTCCCTGCAGGCGCTCGGTGTGAGCCTTCGCACGCTCGCGAAAGGTTCGCACCTGGCGCTGTTCGGCACCCAGACCATCGCCATGCCTGATCTGGCCGGCAGCGACAATGGCATCTTCGCCACGATCGACAGCGTCGCCGCGCTCAGCGCGCACCCCGAAATGGCGGCGGCCCCCGTTCTGCTGGTCGGCATAGGTGACGGGGGTCAGGAAGCAGCTGGACTGGTTTCGCGGAATCCCGACCGCGTGATCGGGCTCCTCGAGCGAAAGCCGAACGGTGTAGCGACTCTCACGGGCCCCGTGACTCTGGCGGTCCCGACATTGGTCGTTCAGGGGGAACTGGACCAGGAGGTAAACAACGGGCCGGTGCTGAGTGTGTTCCTGGCAAACCGGTCCCGGGGTGGCCTCTGGGCCCTTGTGGTCATGCCCGGGGCCGGGCACGCCGAGGACAGTGCCCCGCTGAACACGGCGACGATCGATTGGATCAGCCAGGTGCTGACGCGCCGCCTCCCGACCACATCGGGTGATCCGCTCATCACTCTGGACCAGACATCGGGCTGGCTCGGCAACCAAGCCACACTGGAGATCGCCCCGTGGGCCAGCTACTCGGGTGACCGTACCACGGCCAGCTGGCTCCTTTCCCAATCGGCGGCGACTTCCTGGCAGGGACTTGGCGAGACGCCGGAGCCGCCGCCGTCAACCATCCGAGTTCACCGATGATCCAGGAGCCTGGAGCTGCCGGGAGCAGCACGCACGGACTCGGTGCGGCGATGCGCCGCTCGGTAGTTTGGCCGGCGCAACCGGCGCGAGCGATCGCAGACCGGCTCGCGTCGGGGTGTGCTATCGGCGTGCTCCTGCTCCTGGTCGCGTGCGGCAGCTCATCGGGAACGGATGCGGGGAGTGGCGACGCCACGCTCTCCGGGACGATCGAAGCGGCAGGGACGTCAGCGACGCTTGAGGGCGCCACCATCAGCGTCGGCACCCAGCAGGCGACCAGCGACGCGAACGGGCACTTCGAGCTCACCGGCCTGGCTGAAGGGGCAGCGACGATC
>JBOHRZ010000044.1:0-12414 GCA_050732975.1 Gemmatimonadales bacterium | reverse complement strand
CAACGCGGTCCGCCGCGCCCGGGCCGGGCTGCAGGACGTCGGACGTCCCACGGGAACCTTCATCTTCCTCGGACCCACCGGTGTGGGGAAGACCGAGACCGCCCGCGCTCTCGCCGAATTCCTGTTCGACGACGAGCGCGCCATGGTCCGGCTCGACATGTCGGAATACATGGAGAAGCACGCCGTCGCGCGGATGATCGGCGCGCCGCCGGGGTACATCGGCTACGAAGAGGGCGGCCAGCTCACCGAAGCGGTGCGGCGGCGGCCGTACTCGGTGCTCCTGTTCGACGAAATCGAGAAGGCGCATCCCGATGTGTTCAATCTCCTGCTGCAGGTGCTCGACGACGGCCGTCTCACCGATTCGCAGGGGCGGGTCGTCGACTTCCGCAACACGGTCATCGTCATGACCAGCAACATCGGGTCGCGCTACATCCTCGAGACCAAGGACATCAGCCCGAGCGGCTGGCCCGAAGTCGAGGAGAAGGTGCTGTCGGAACTGCGCGCGCATTTCCGGCCGGAGTTTCTCAATCGCGTCGACGACATCGTCGTCTTCCGGCCGCTCACCCGCGAGGACCTCGACCACATCGTGGCACTGCAACTGGCCCGCCTCCGCACGCTGGTCGCGGCAAAGGGGCTGGTGCTCGACGTTTCGCACGACGCCATGTCATGGCTCGCCAACGAAGGCTACGATCCGCTCTTCGGAGCGCGGCCGCTCAAGCGGGTGATCCAGCGCGAGTTGCAGAATCCGATCGCGCTGCAGATCCTCGAAGGACGCTACAACGAGGGCGACACCATCCACGTCGGCGTCGAAGACGGTCATCTGACGTTCAGCACCTGAGCGGCATGAAGGTCGGCGCTGACGACGAGGCCGGTATGCGCCTGGCACTGGCCGGGGCCGAGCGTGCTGCCGCCGTCGGAGAGGTACCGGTCGGTGCTGTCGTGATCCGCGACGGCGAGGTCATTGCCGCGGCGCACAACGAGACGGTGGCGTCGGACGACCCGACTGCGCACGCCGAAGTTCTCGCACTCCGCCGGGCGGCGGGGCAGGGGCGGCTCGACGACGCGACGCTCTACGTCACGGTGGAACCGTGCGCCCAATGCGCGGGGGCGATCGTGCTCGCCAAGGTCCGACGCGTCGTCTTCGGGGCTTGGGATCCCAAGGCGGGAATGGCGGGCTCGATCCATGATCTCCTCCGCCACCCGCAACTCAACCATCGATGCGAAGTGATCGGCGGCGTGCTCGAAGCGGAATGCGCGGCGCCGCTCAAGGCCTTCTTCGACGAACGCCGCTGACGGCGCGCGCTGAACGAGGCTCCTCGGCCCTGGAAGTGTCGGTCTCGTCGGCGTGCGTGCAAAGGAGCTTCTCGTGCGCATGATCCACGTCCTTGCTACGATGCTCGCGCCAGCGCCAGCGCGGCACACCGCCCACCGAGACTCTGTGAAAGCAGCAGCGCGACGGATCCGTCGAGGCGCTCCGGCTCCAGCGCGATGCGTCGCTTGCCCAATGATGGGTCGACGTGCGTTGTGCCAAGCGTCGGCGGGATGAACTGCTCTCCGAGCGCGATCACCGCCGCCACCAGTTCGACCGCGCCACTGGCGCCAAGACAGTGGCCGAGCAGCGGCTTCATCGAAGTGAATGGGGCTCGCGTCATGCTGCCCGCGAGGGCGCGGCATTCGGCGAGATCGTTGACACGCGTTGCGGTGCCATGGGCCTTGATCCATCCGACGCGCCGCACGCCGGCATGGCCGAGTGCGTGTCGTGCCGCGCGGGCGATGCCGGTTCCGGAGGGATCGGGTGCCAACATCGAGCCATCTTCACCGCTCACGCCGACACCCTCGAGCACGGCAAGGGGCGCTACGCCCCGCCGGTATGCGTGTTCGGCGCGCTCCAGCACCACCACTCCGGCACCCTCACCCAGCATCGTGCCGGTGCGCGCCACATCGAAGGGGCGGCATGGGAGGCCAGCCGCGGCGGGCGCGAGGATTCCCGCCGCGCGAAAGACGGCGACGATTTCGGGGTCGAGCGGCGCGTCCGCCCCGCCGGCGACGACTACGTCAGCCAGACCGGAGCGAATCTTCGACCACCCTTCGAGCACGGTCATCATTCCCGACGTGCTCCCGGCGGACAGGGCGAACACCGCGCCGTGCGCTCCCACCTCCTGGGCGAACACCGCGCCGCCGGCGCCGAACATCATCCGGAGGAGGAACGCGGGATGGACCCGCTCGGGAAATCCCTCGCGTGCCTGGTTGCGCTCGGCGGCGAGCAGGTCACCGCTCGGGCCCAGCGACGAACCGTCGATCACGGCAATGCGATCCGGGTCGATCGGCGTCCGGTCGAGCCCTGCGTTCCGCCACGCTTCGCGCGCCGCGACGAGAAAGAACTGGCTGCTCCGGTCGAGCCGTCGGTCGAGCCTTCCAACCTGCGGATCGGGCGCCCGCGCGACCCAATGACCGCCGAGATCCGCCGCCGGCGCGGCTCGCGAGGCGCAACCGCTCAACGCCTCGCGCAACGACGCAGCGCCGGGACCGGCGGCGGTGTGGGCACCGATCCCGGTGATCCAGACGTCAGCGCGGCGACGCATGAGAGCCCTCCGCACGGGCGGCGACCAGGGCCTCGTTCATCCGGATCACGGCAAGCCGGGCCGGCGCGTGAGGGCCCTGGCCCAGAGCGGTGAGCGCGGCGATGTCGGGCGCGGCATCATCGCGGCCGTGAACGCGATACCAGCCGCTGGTTCGAGCGAGGTACGAGCGGGTCACTCCCGGCGAGGGCGCGGCGGCGGTATCGCGCACCGCAATGGCGACGGTGTCGCCGCGCTCCATGTCGAGATAGCGACCATCCATACGCTGCAAGCGTTCCAGTGCATCGGGCGTCCGCAAGGACGTTGCCGAGATCGTCGGCAGGTCGCGCGCAACGATCGGCGCATCGATGACCGGGCCCAGACCGAGGTAATCGATGCGCCAGAACGACGGCGCCGACTCCAGACGAATGCGGATCGAGTCGCCCGGAATGCCGGCGACGTCAATCGGGAGCACCTGTCGCTTGGCAACCTCGGGGCCGGCTTCCCAGATCTCGCCGCCTGGCCGCCACGTCCTGCCGTCCCAGACGGACACCGCCAGAAAGCCGTCCTCGTGCTGGGCGCGGGCCATCGGTGCGGACGCGGTCGCGCTCGTGGCGGGCGCATACCATTGGGCGGTGAGGCGGCCGAACGCGGAAACCATTTCGCCCATCATCGTGGCGGCCCACTCGGTGTTCTGCGCGTCGACCACCAGTTGCAGCTGCTCGGAGTGTTCGGGGCGGGCGAAGGTGGCCTCGATTCCGTCGCGCAACTGCGCAGGATTCTGCGGGTCACGGGATTCGACCGCAGATTCCCAACTGTGGGCGTCGGGGGCGTCGACCAGCGGCAGCACGTCGCGACCGGCAAGGTCGCGGGCGGCAAGTGGCGGGCGCAACCGGTCAACCACGTGAAAAGTGCCATTGGCTCGGGCGTCGGGAGCAACATCGGTACCGGCCGGGTGATCCACGGCGACTACGGTGAAGGCATCGACGTGCTCGGTCTCGTCGGCTTCGTCGGTCATGCGGAACTTGAGCAGCCCCGACTCGGCATGCGCGAAGATCAGGTTGTCGAGGTCGGTGCGCGCCAGTGCCGGCGTGATCGCGCCGCCGAAGGTGCCGGAATCGAGATGCCAATCGTGGCCGTTCCAGCTGTAGATCAACGGGCAACTGATGCTGCCGCCATTGCCGAACGACATCGAGCCGCCTCCGCCGCCCGTACCTGCCCCGCCCCCCGCCGCCGCGACGATCAGGACCCCGCCGAGGAGGAGTCCCCCCAGCGCCGCCGTCTTGCCAGCGTCGGCCGCCTGCCGGTCGACGGTGGCAACGTCCGCCACCGCAACGCCTATCGGCTTCGAGTCATCCGGTGAGAGCCCGACGATTGAATCGTTGCGGTAACGCATGTCTCGCAGTTCCACCACGCGCTGTTCCTTGGTCGTGATGCGGTACAGGCCGTTCGAGGGGTTCTGACCCTCGGTCGGTGCGGGTGCGGTAACCGGTTTCCACGACGTGCACCCGCTGGTCTGCACCAGAAACCATGCGCCGAGCAGGACAGCGACGCTGCGACGACACCCCATCGATCGGACGAACATGAGACTCTCCGGGTGAAGCGTGAGCCGGGAGTGTCGCTCGTGGCCGTCAAGCCGGAATCAAGAGGTGAACGGCGTGTGCGGCGACGCCGGCCTTGACTCTGCCTTGACCGGCTCTGCCAAGACTCCACGCCGACCCCGGAGCGGAGGCATTCATGCGGGCGTACCTGGCGATCGTCCTGGCAGTGATTCTGCAGTGCGGCAGCGCGCCGCGTGCGTGCGCGGCACTGCCCATCGCGCGTGACACGATCGCGGCGAGCATCGAGGTGGACTCGGGGCGCCGCGTGGTCGTCATTACGGCCGGGGCGTGGACGCTGCTGCCTGCGGGGAACACCGGTGGCGGGGCACACGACGGGCATCACACGGCGTCCGCGATCCGCTTCGTCTGGCCGGTCGACGGCTGGGTACACGGCCTGCGATTCCGCGCATTCGCTCGCGACGGCCGCAGTGTGTCGAGAGCAATGCTTCACCATCTGGAGATCCTGAACCCTGGTCGCCGTGACCTCTTCCTCCAGATGCCGGAACGGACGTTCGAGATGGGCAGCGAAACGGCTGATATCCTTTTGCCGGCAACGGTGGGAATTCCGGTTACCGCGGGCGCACCGATGGCGGTATCAATCGCGTGGCGCAACGCCGGCACCGACACCCTGCACGATGTGATGGTCGAACTGACCGTCGATTGGACGCCCGTCAACATGATGCCGCGGCCGGTGACCGTGTTGCCGGTCACGATGCAGGTGCTCACGAGCGGTGGCGAAACCAGCTTTGATGTGCCGCCCGGGCAAGGGACCTGGGCCACGGACTATCCGCTCAGCATTGATGGCCGCGTCCTGGCCTTTGGCGGGCACCTGCACGACTATGGCATCGACATTCAGCTCAGCGACGTCTCCGTGTCACCGGCACGTCCGATGCTGCGCCTCGCAAGCCAACACGATGGTACGGGACGGGTGACCGGAGTCGAGCGCAAGGAACCCGGAGTCGCGGGCTCGGGCATCAAGCTGCGGGCGGGTCATGTCTATCAGCTGGTCGGTCGCTACGCCAACAGCAGCGGCCGGATGATCGCACACGGCGGGATGGCGTACCTGGTGATCCTCTTCGCACCCGGGCGGCCGGATGCGTGGCCCCCGGCCGATACCGGCTCCGTGGTCTACAGAGCAGCGCTCGCAAGTCACGGGTTGTCGGGAACGGCGATGCCGATGGCCATGCACGGGCCCACGGTCGGCCATCCGTGAAGGCGTGATCGCTTCAGCCGGGATCGGCGATCCGCTCCCGGAGTCGGCGGCGCTGACCGGGCGTCAGCATCTCCTCGGCGATCAGGCGTCGCTTGGCTCGTGCGGGAAACGCGTAGCCGCGACCGTCCGCGGTGATCCATCGTTCCCATTCGAGCGCGTCGAGTCGGGCGTCAAGGGCGGCCGCATCGGTGATACCGGCCACCTTGCCGACTCGAGCGGCGGAGAACGGTTCGTCGAGCAGGGCGGCCGCCGACAGCATCGCCTGTTCGTCCGGGTGCAATCGCCGGAATGCCAGCCTGATTGCCGCGATCAGGCTTTCGGGGAAGGGACCCGGCAACGTTGCGTCGAGGGTCCGGCCCGGTTGTGGCCAGTGCGTAGCGGTGTCCAGCGACAATCCGTGCTGCACGGCATGCAGCACGTCGACTGCGATGGCCGGAGCTCCAGCCGACTCGGCCATCAGGCGTCGGGCCAGTCGATCGCGCGCATCGGCGGGCCAGGCGTGGAGGACGACCCCCACGAGTCGCTCCAACTCCGGCATCTCGAACGCGTCAAGCGTCACAATCGTTCCGGGAATTTCCCGCCCCACGTCGCTCAGCAGTTCGTCGGTGCCCGGGTGACCCGGTCCGGTGCAGACACTCAACAGCAATGTGACGGGAACACCCGTCAGCGCCCTCATCAGGGCGGCAAACCACCGCAGTTCGTCGGGATGAACTCGATCGGCGTCGTCGATGGCAAGCACGATGGGCCGTTCTTCTGCGGTCGCGCGCACGACGGCGGTGAAGGCATCGCGCAAGGGCAACGGTTTGACGTTCGACGGCGCGCGGAACCGATCCGCCCATTCCATCAGGCGAGCGGCAAAGGCCGACAGCGCGCTCGACGGAGCGGCAGCGATCCCGGGCGCCAGATGCAGCCCGGACGCGGCGAGGCCCAGCACGACAGCGTGCTCGTCGCGGGCATCGACCTCGACGGCGTGCAGCGCAATGGTCGTGGCGCCGGCGATCGTGGCGCGCGAGATGATTTCCTCGATGAGTCGCGATCGTCCGCTGCCGCCGGAGCCATTGACCATCAGCAGCGCGGGACGCTTCGCGTCAGCCGCGGCTCGCCAGGTGTCGAGCAGCGCCTGCAACTCGGCCTCCCGCCCGATCAACGGCACGCGTTGCGCCGGTGCTTCGGCCTGGGGCGGGCGCCGCGGACCGCGCTCCCGAGAGATCCGTGCCATCGTCGCGGCGGTTGTTTCGTCAGGAACCACTCCGAGATCGCGTTCGAGCCGGGTGCGGAACGCCTCGCCCGCGGTCAACGCGCTGGCACGATCGCCACCGAGCCAGTAACCACGCATCACGGCCTGCACCGCGAGATCCGCATAAGGATCGAGCGCCAGCGCGCGCTCGGCCAGCGCGACTGATTGGTGGATATGCCCGCGATCCTCGGCCAGCGACGCGGCGCGGACCAGGACCGAGACGATCCGCCGCTGCCAGCGTCTCCGCTCTTCTTCGAGCCACTGGTCGAAGTCTCCGGCTCCCGGGACGACGAACCCGTCGCAGAACTGACCGGCAATCAGCGTGCAGGCGTTGTCGGGATCGGTGCTTTCGATTGCGGCGAACCGATCGAGATCGAGGTCGACATCACCGGTCCACCGGACTCCGCTCGTGCCGGTGTCGAGCGCGTCGTCTCCGGCGGCACGGCGGATGACGCGCAGAGCTTCATTGAGTGAATGCCGCGCCGCCTTGTCGTCCTTGTCGGCCCAGAGGAGCCCGATCAATTGATCGCGGCTGCGCCTGCGCTCGGGCGCGCACCAGAGCGCGAGGCAGAGCGCCATGTGTTTGCGCCAGAGCAGGTCGGCGGGCGGCGGCTCACCGTCAACCGTGACCTCCGGTGACCCGAGAAGGCGGGCGGCGATCAGGCGAGGCATCGGCGCCGGGCGGCCGCGGCGCGCGCGCGCAGCGCCGTGAAGGGCGGTTCCGCGTTCGACCAGAGCGTCTCGACGCGCTGCAGCATGTCACAGGCCTCCTGCATCCGGTCGAGGTGCATGAGGTTCTCGGCGCGGAGCAACCGGGCCACCGCCGAGAGTCCAGCGTCGAGTTCGCCTTCTTCCGGTTCACGGCTGGGCCATCCCTGCACGTCGTTGTTCTCGTGCCAGAGCCATTCGGACTCGGCTCCGCGCAGGTTGCCGCGCTGCAATTGCCAGTCACCGCGATGCAGGTACACCAGCGCTCGAACCAGCGGCCCGCGAACGCCGGCTGCCGATTCGTCGGGAACGCGATGGATACGGCGTGAGAGCGCCAGTGCGCTGTCGGGATTTCCAGCCTTACCCAGCGCGATCGCCCGCGCGACCGCAGTGAGATCTGCAACGGCGGGGGTGGCGGAGCGGGCTTGCAACAGCGTGAGCAGGCTATCGCGATCGCGCCGGTCGCCGCGTTCGATGGCATCGACGGCGAGCGCCCACGCCGCGCGCGGCCAGAAGAGCGAATCCGTCGGCGGGACCGCTCTCAGTGCGCTGCGTCCCCTGGCTCGTTCCGCTTCGCCGATGTCGATCGCCGCGCCGGGGAGCAGTGGCAGGAGCACGCGCCACTCGGCGGACTCCAACCGATAGCTGGAGTTACCGCGCACCAGCGCCGCGCCCGAATCAAGCCGCGCCAGCGCTGCGTTCGGCCGGCCGAGGAGCAGCAACGCCGTCGCCTCGGTGGCGAAGGCACTCGCGCGCAAGGAATCCGAGGTCCCCTTGTGCCGTGCGAGGGCGGTGCCGATGGCGAGCTGGTCAAAGGGATCGTCAACCTCGAGTCCGAGGCGGACGGCCTGCTGGAGCGTTGCGACCGTCGACGAATCAGCGCGCCACAGCATGAAATCGCGTGCCGGTGCGGCCAGCCAGCGCTGAAAACGCCCCTTCACGGCCAGCCAGAGCATATCGGTCCAGGGGTCGCCGGGGAGTGCGACCACTTTGCGACGGGCAAACTGGGCCGCAGCGAGATCCTTGTCGCCGAGTCGGACCAGGCCCCATACCGTCTGGGTGTAGGTGGTCGGCTGATCGAGATCGGGGAAGTGTTCGGCGAGGCTTCGAAATGAATCGACCCCTTCGCGCAGCGGGCGGCCGACCAGCGGGCCGCGGTGGAACAGTTCGTTGGCCTGCATCTCGCGAACGGTGGAGTAGTACGGATACGCCCGGGCCAGTGAATCGAGGCCCGCGATGCGCTTTTCGAGGTCGGGCTCCAGCTCGAGTCGCGCCAACTCGTCGAGCGGCGGCGGGAACCGTGTCGCCAGCCGGGCCATGTCGGCCTCGAACGGCAGGCGCTGCCACCGTCGGGCGAGAAGCCTGCTCCATGCGGCCCGGAACATCAGCGAGTCGAGGCCTTCGGCTTCGGCGAATTGCTGCTCGGCGTTGGCCCAGTCGCCGCGCTGGAACAACTCCTGCCCCGCGCGATACGCCTCTTCGGCCCTGGCGTTGGGAAAGGCTCCCACTTGACGGAAATCGGTCAATTGCCGGACGAAATAGCGCCGGACGATCGAGTCGGCCGTGGCGCGTGCCCAGACGGCCACGTCACCGCCGCCACGCGGCACACGGAAGATGCCGGCATGGGCGCTGTCGAAGACCGAAAGTTCCAGCGTGTCGTCCTTGATTCGTCCGACCACCACATTGTCGGCAACGCGGAGCGCGGCCGTCGTGTCCATGTTCCTGACGCGGAAGGCCGGGAGCACGCCCGCGGGAATCGCGGCGTTCTCCAGTTGCTCGGAGGTATAGGCCGCCAGCCGCGCGCCGATGGTATCAATGCCGGTGAAGGGCAGCACTACGAGCGCCGCCCTGCGATGGCCCGCGCTCGGGTTGGCATCACCGCGCACCGCGAGCACGCGGCGTGCGGCAATGATGCCGGCGAGCGCAACGAGACTCACACCCGCGACGACAACCGCCGGTACGCCACGCCGGCGGCCGGCGGCGAGTGCGATGCGGAATTTCTCGGCCGTTGACCAGCGTCTGGCAGGGTCGGCCTGCAGCGCACCGCGGAGCGCGTGCCGCAATCGCTTCGGCAGCGCTCGCCACGTGCCGGAATCGGTGGAATCCGCCAGTTGCCAGCGACGACCAGTCGCCGCCTCGTACAGCGTGACGCCAAGCGCGTAGAGATCGGTGCGCTCGGTCACCTCGCCGGTCGCGGCCTGCTCCGGCGCCATGTAGCGCAGGGTGCCGACAGGCTGGCCAGGCGCGGTCAGTGAGTCGTCCTGCGCGGTGTCGAGCATGGCGACGCCAAAGTCCGCCAGGAGCCCGCGACTGCTCTGCATGAAGATGTTCGCCGGCTTGATGTCTCGATGCACGACGCCGTGGCGATGGGCGTGCTCCAGGGCGCTGAGCAGATCCATCCCGAGTCGCCGGACGTCGCTGGCGGGGAGGGGTCCGGTGGTCAGGCGATCCGCAAGCGTGCCGCCTTCGATCCTGGGCATGACCAGCCAGAGCAGATCGTTGGATCGCTGGGCCTCGAGAATCGAGACGATGTGCGGGTGGGTCAGCCGGGCGAGAAGGCGCGCCTCGCGGAGGAAGCGTTCGACGGCAATGGCGGTCGCGCGCTCTGGCGGCAACACCTTGATCGCGACCTCGCGTCCGAGCACGGGATCGCGGCCGAGGAACACGATCCCCATGCCGCCGGTCGCAAGTTCGCGATCAACGACGTACCGCGGAGCCACGGCCGCGGCGAGACGGGTCCGGAGGTCGGGCATCAACGACCTGTGACGAGGGAGCTTCCAGCGAGAATATACGGCCGCGGCCCGTGCAACGGGCGTTGCAGGGGCGCGGCCGGGCGGAGTGCCCGAGCTGGGCGGCGTCCGCTACGGCGCGGCGCGGCCCAACGTGTCGTGCAACGGGGCCGCCGGCACCACCGTGCCCGGCGGATTGGCCACCGTGATCGCCATGATCCGGACGTCGGGCGCGGTGGGGAGCGTGATCGACGTCGCGCCGGGCGGGATCTCGATCGGATAGGCGAACAGGTACGAGTACTGGTAGTACTGGTTGGCGCCGGTGGCGTCGTGATGATGCGACGCGAACCAGGCGATGTCCGCCGGCTTGATGAAGCCCGGGACGATGTGGTCCACGACGTCGAGCATCCGCGGGCCGCGGTTGCCGCGGCCGCGGAAGGCCGGAATCTTCGTCGTATCGCCGCCCGCCTTGAGCACCGAATCAACGCGCGCCCGGCGTAACGAGTCGAATCGCGCCTGCCGCTGCTGCTGCTGGGCAATCTGCTCCGGCGTGGGCGGTGGAGCGGGAATCTGCTTCCAGACCCGGTCGTCCCACTGGCCGACGAAGCCGCCCCAGTGCTCGACGGTCACCGTGGTCGGCGCGGCACCCGCCGTGAAGGTGACCGGCGTGTCGCCGCTGGCCGAGGCCGCGAGGACGTACGCCCGCGTCCAGCGCCCGGCGGGGAGCGCAATCGTCTGGCCATGCGGCGTCACCGCGTCGGCACTGCCGGCGCCGCCGGGCGCGAGATCGAATGAAACCCCGTTCCACGCGATGGTTCTTGGCAGCATTTCGGCCGGCAAGGCGCCGCCGTCACTGTCGAAGCCGCCGGTCGAATGCTCGCCATCGTGGCTCGCGACCGCGCGGTCGTATGACAGCGCCACCGGCGCCGAACGCAGGCGTCCCTCGCGAGCCGACGGAGCGGCTATGCGCACCGCGAATGAGCGAATCGCGAACGGCTTGAGCGAGGTGACCAGTGCGCCGCCGGTCACGGTGGCGCGGCCCACCGGCTGCTCCTGACCGTTCACCTCGCGCGCGGCCGTCACCGGTGATGCGAACGAGATGCGGATGTTCTGATGCGGCCGGCCGTCGAGCTCGACGATCCGCACGATCAGTTCATCGCTCGCTTCGGCCTTCTTGAGCGCCATCACCCGCACCCGCGGATCGCTGACCTTGAGGACCGAGAATTCGCGGCCCAGCCGGCCCGTGTGTCGCGATGCGGTAAACGCCATCAACGGCACGTTGAGGCGCAACGCTTCCCAATCGGTCTGTCCGGTGCGGTAGTCGCCGGCATGGCTGGCGAGCCCGTAGCGGAACTCGTGGTGCCCGAAGTCCTGCGTCGCCTGGTCGGGATAGCCGCCGCGGACGCCGGGAGTGCGAAGCAGGGTCAGGCGGATGGTATTGTCGTCCGGCTTGTCGCTGCCGTTCTTGTCGTCGGTGAGGATGGTCACTCCGTACTTGCCGCTGCGATCGGTGAGGTCGATCCACTGGTGCGACGGCACCTCGAACTTTCGATCGTAGGCATTGGCGCGCTTCATGGTGCCGACGTCCCAGTTGTACGTGGCGACCGTGTCGCTCGCCGTGAGCGGAAAGGTCGCCTTGAGCGCCGTCTCCGGCATCCGCCAGTCGATCACGTTGGAGATCTCGATGCGACTGCCGGCGTCGCCAGCGGCGAGCGAGACAGTCTGCACGAAGCGCGACGAGTCGACTTGTCGCGCGACCTGTACCGCGACGCGGGCGGGACCGTTCTCGACCACCTTGATGTTGGCGGGGCCGGAGACGTAGCCGCGCGGTGGGCGCTGCTCGTCGGAGAAGTCCATGTTCCATGCCGGCCACTGCTGCGGGTTGTCCTGGAGGAACGCGAGCCGGATCGGCGCGGTAAGCAGCTCCCTGCCGAGCTTCTTGTCCCTGATGCTGGCGATGTCGCCCGCGCTGTTGAGCGTGACGCGATAGCGGGCGTTCTCAAGAGAAGTGGGCGACACGGAAAGGCCGGTTGAGGCCGGCGCGGCGCTGCTCGAGCCGATGTTCACGCCGTATACGGCGTAGCCGACCGATGGTGCCTTCGCAACGAAGACCACATGGGCGGAATCACCGTCGGTGCCCAGGAGCTGCGCCGGGACCGCGCGTCCGTCAGGGCCGGTGACGGATACGCCCGCGCCCGCGCCGGCGGGTGCAGGCGACTTGACCCAGACGTCGACCGGATCCGCGCGCGCGATGTTGAGCGTGTTGTACACCACGACCGGCGTGCCGGTAACATTCGTGTTCAACGCTTCGGACACCGACTCGGTCGCGTTGGTGATGACGCTGCTCAGGGTGTTCATCGCGACGATG
>JBOHRZ010000043.1:0-12527 GCA_050732975.1 Gemmatimonadales bacterium | reverse complement strand
GGGCCGGCCAGCCGCTGTCGCTGCTGGTACTCGACGAGATCTTCGGCTCCCTTGACGAAGACCACCGCGCGGCGGTGCTGAGCTTGCTGCGCGCCGTCGCCGACCGTTTCCCGCAGGTGATCCTGATTACCCACGTCGAGGGCATGCAGGACGCCTTCGACCGGCTCATCCGCATGGACTTCGACGTTGAGACCGGCGTGACGGCCGTTCGCGACGCGACCCCGGAGGTGCTCGATGTGGCGGTCTGACCGCGCCTTCGTCGGTCCGATCCGTGCCACGCTTGCCGACATAGACGCGCTCAACCGGGTCTTCTCCGATGCGTTTACTGAGCGCTACCGGCGCGACGGCCTGTCGGGCGTGCGGGTGCCGTATCTCAATCCCGCGGTCTGGCAGTTCGCCATCGCCGACGCCGCCGAGGGTGCGATGATCTGGCGCGACGGGACCGGCGATCTGGTCGCCTTCAACATCGTGCATCGCTCGGGAAGCGAGGGGTGGATGGGACCCCTGGCGGTCCGCATTGACCGGCAAGGCCGCGGCCATGGACGCCAGATCGTCGAGGCCGGCGTCGCGTGGCTCGCCGCCGCCGGCGTGCGCACCATCGGTCTCGAGACCATGCCGCGGACCATCGACAACGTTGGATTCTACTCCCGGCTCGGGTTCGTCCCCAACCACCTCACCGTCACGCTTCAGCGGGAACGTCCTCGCGCCGATGGCGCGTCGGGAAGGCTATCGCAGCTGCAGCCTGTTCCGCGACAGCAGGCCGTCGAGGCCTGCCAGGCGCTCACCGCACGGGTCGCCGCCGAGATCGACTTCAGCCGCGAGGTCGAGTTGACCGTGGAACAGCAGCTCGGCGACGTGTCATTGGTCCACGATGCCCGCCGCGCGCTGCGCAGTTTTGCGCTCTGGCACACCGCCCCGCTGGCCCAGGGACGGTCGCGCGACGAGGTCCGCTTGCTCAAGCTGGTGGCGGTCGACACCGATGCGGCTCTCGCGGCGGTCCGCGCCACAGAAGCGGCCGCAGCGTCGATGTCGATGTCACGAGTGTCGGTTCGGTGCCAGACGCGGCACGCCGCGGTGTATGCCGCACTCATCGCCGACGGCTTCCGGGTCCAGTGGACCGACCTGCGGATGACCCTCGCCGGCAAGGAGGAGGCGAAGCCTGACGGCGTCCTCTTCTCGAATTGGGAGATCTGATGAGGCGGCGTACCCTTGACGGCTACCGCCGCGGCGCGGTATTGTCGGTCATGCTGCATCGACTGCCCGCGTTTGCGTTTGTCTATCGTCCCGGCTTCTCACCGGGGGCGCGGCGCTAGCGCGGGTACAGATCAGGTACCGCTGCACGAGCCGACGGCCCCCTCCCACCGAGGGGGCCGTCGCGTTTCCGGGATATCGGAGGAGCGAATGAGCACGATCGCGTATCAGGGGAGCGCCGGTGCCTTCAGCGAACTGGCGGCCCGATACCATTGCCGCGCCGCCCGCACTCTGGCCTGCGCCGACTTCGCCGCCGTGATCGCCGCCGTTACCGCGGGACGCGCCGACCTGGGCGTGATCCCGGTGCGGAACTCGACCATCGGCGCGATCGCGGCCGGCGACGCCGCTCTCGCTGCCGCGGCGGCCGTTCGCGCCATCGGAGAATTCGAATTTCGTGTGTGTCTCTGCCTGATAGCGCTTCCGGGAGCTGGTCTCGACACCCTGCGGCGGGTGGAGAGTCACCCGGTCGCGCTGGCGCAGTGTCGCGGATTCCTCGCCCGTCACGGCCTGACGGGCGAGCCGAGCGACGATACCGCGGAGTCGGCCCGACGCATCGCGCTCGATCGCAACTTCACCAGGGCGGCTGTGGCCAGCGCCATCGCGGCGGAGCGCCACGGGCTTCGCATCGTCTGCCACGACATAGCTGACGTCCGTGACAATCGCACCACGTTCGTCCTGATCGGGCCAGCGCTGGACCGCGCCGCATGATACCGCGCTCGCTTTTCCGCTGGTTTGCCGTGCCGTCGATCCGTGGTATTCGCGGTGCGATCACGGTCGACGCCAACACGGCGGCGGCGATCTGCGATGCCGCTGTCGAACTGGTACGCGCGCTGGAAACCGCGAACGCCATCGGGCCGCGGCACCTGGTCAGCGCGGTCTTCACCATGACGCCGGACCTGACCGCCGGATTCCCGGCGGAGGCGGCGCGGCGGGCGGGATGGGATCGCGTGCCGCTGCTGTGCGCGACGGAAATCGCCGTGCCGGGAGCCTTGCCGCGATGCCTGCGCGTGCTGGTGCACGTGTCGCGGCGCTGGACCGCAGACCCGACGGCGGTCTATCTGCGGGGTGCCGCCGTGCTGCGCCCCGACCTGTCCGCGCTGCCGACTGTGAAGGTGATGCCGCGGATTGTCACGACGACGCCGGCCGCGAGCACCAGGTGAATCCAGCCGCTCGGCACCTGGATCACGAACTGCAGAACGATCCACAACGCAATGATGGCGAGTCCGGCGATCAGTTCAAGCATGGTTTCGAGTCGGTGAAGGAAGGTTGTCCAGCCGCCAAATTAACCGCCCGTCGGCCGTCGCGCGCCCCCCCCGCCGCCGTCTGACCGCGGCGGTTTGACTCCATTCGCCGCGTTCCCTATAATCTCGATGGCCGACGAGGGCGGGGAGCCAACGTTATTGAGCCAACAGAGGCCGTAAGAGGGCCCGCATTCGTGGTCCTACGTCATGCCCCACGAGGGGAAGGCGAAAGACAGCGAGAGGGTGCCGAACATTCTTCCGGGCTTCAAATAACCCTTCCCGCCGGCGCCGGCCAACAAACCAAAGAGGGAACGAGAGAAGGAGGGAAGGAGAGAAGGTCGAGTAACCGTCCCTCTTTCCCTCTTTCCCTCTTTCCCTCGTTAGTTTCTCGCATGCCTCGCTGCATTGTCGTCCGCCGCGTGCATTTCAACGCTGCGCATCGCCTGCACAATCCGGCGCAGAGCGACCAGTGGAACCGCGACATGTTCGGGCCGTGCAATCTGCCCAACTATCACGGCCACAACTACGAAGCCGAACTCTGCGTCGAAGGCGACATCAACGAGGACACCGGGTACGTGCTCGACGTTGCCGTGCTCAAGGCGCTCTTCGACCGGCACGTGGACTCCCAGCTCGACCATCGCAACCTGAATCTCGATGTGCCGTGGTTCGCCGCGCGTCTGCCATCCGCCGAAAACGTGGCGCGGTTCATCTGGGAGCAGCTCGTCGACCGGATCCCGGCGGGCCGCCTCGCCTGTGTACGTCTCTGGGAGACGCCGCGCAACTACGTGGAATATCGTGGCGGTTGAATCCCCGGCCTCGTTCGCCAGCCGGACTGTGCTGGTCACCGGCGCCTCGCGCGGCATCGGCGCCGCCGTGGCGGCGCAGGTCGTCGCGCTCGGCGCCAGGGTCCTTCGCGTCGCGCGGTCGGCGATGCCGTCGCTCGATCGGGCCGTCGACTTCGCGGTCGATCTGGCCGACCCCCGCGAGCGCGACGCCGTCCTGCAACAGATCGTACGGCAGCACGGCGTGCCGGATGCGGTGGTCAGCAACGCCGGCGGGTTCCTGCTGGCGGATCTTACCGAAACCAGCGACTCGCTCCTTCGGGAGCAGCTTGCCATCAACGTCGAAGCCCCGTTCGCGATCGCGCGTGCGTTGCTGCCTGCCATGCGGGAGCGCGGCCACGGCACCCATGTGCTGGTCGGCAGCGTCGCCGACTGGCGCCCGCTTCCCGGCAACGCTGCATATGCCGCCTCGAAATTCGCCTTGCGCGGGTTCCACGAAGTGCTCTGCGAGGAATACCGGGGCAGCGGGGTGCGGTGCACGCTGGTGTCGCCGGGGCCGACCGATACCGCGGTGTGGAATCCCATCGACCCCGATCACCAGCCCGGCTTTACCCCGCGGGCCGAGATGTTGCGCCCCGACGATGTCGCGGCCGTCATCCTCCACACGCTGACCGCGCCGCCGCACGTGCACATCGAATGGATACGACTCGGTCCCGCGTGAGGGCCGCCAGGACGTAGCGGTGCACATCGAACTCACCGATCATCTCCGCTGCCCTCGTGATCACGACGAGGCCTATCTGGTGCTGCTTCCCGATCGCATGGACCACCGACGCGTGATCGCGGGACACCTGGGTTGCCCGATCTGTGGATGGAACACATCCTGGACCGACGCGATCCCGGATTTCGGCGGCGGCTGGAGCGCGGAGGACGGGCCGCCATTCGATGCGGCCGGAGCGGCTGCCATGCTCGGTCTCGGGGGGCCCGGCGGTCTCGTCGCCCTGGCCGGTGCCGCCGGCGCGCTGGCGCCGAAACTCGCCGAGTTGCTGCACGGCGTCGCGATCGTGGCCATCAATCCGCCCGCCGCGGTACAGCCGTCCGAAGAGATCAGCGTGCTGCGAAGCGGCGCATGGCCGCTCAAGGAGCATTCGATGCGAGGCGTGGTGCTGGGTGCCGACGCGGGGCGCTGGCGCGATCAGGCGATCGCGACCACACTCCCGGGTTTGCGCACCATCGCATCCGGCGATCCGCCGTCCGGAGCCGGCATCGAGCTGCTCGCCCACGCGGGCGGCATCTGGGTAGTCAGGCATCGCTGACCACCCGAACGCCCGGAATTCAGGCCGGCCCGCCGTAGAGCCGGTCGATCTCGTTGCGATAGTGTGCCTCGACGACACGTCGCTTGACCTTGAGCGTCGGTGTGACTTCGTCCGCCTCGGCACTGAAATCCCGCGGCAGGATCAGGAATTTCTTCGGCATCTCGAAGTGCGCCAGATCGCGGAGACTCCGCCGCGCTTCACGTTCGAGCATGTCACGCACCGGGGGACGGGTGACCACGTCCTCCGGCGTTCCGGCTGGCTGGCCGTTGGCCCGGAGCCACGCGTCGAGCGCCGTGAAGTCGGGCACCAGCAGCATGATCGGATACTGCCGCTTGTCGCCAAGCAGGACCGCATTCGCGAAGAACTTGTTGAGCCGCATCATGGTCTCGATCGGCTGGGGTGCTACGTATTTGCCGCCTGATGTCTTGATCAGGTCCTTCTTGCGGTCGGTGATCCGCAGGTACCCTTCGCTGTCGAACTCGCCGATGTCGCCGGTGTGAAACCAGCCTTCGCGGTCGATGGCCTCGGCGGTCGCCTCCGGCTTGCGGAAATACCCCTTCATGACGTGCGGGCCGCGGGTCAGAATCTCGCCGTCGTCGGCAATCCTCACCTCAACGCCCGGCAACACCTGGCCCACCGTGCCCGGCTTGAGCGACCCGATCCGGTTGAAGGCGATCACCGGCGACGTCTCCGTGAGGCCGTAACCCTCCAGGATCGGCAGCCCGGCAGCGGTGAAGAACCGGCA
Organism: Gemmatimonadales bacterium; assembly: GCA_050732975.1. Taxonomy (GTDB): domain Bacteria; phylum Gemmatimonadota; class Gemmatimonadetes; order Gemmatimonadales; family GWC2-71-9; genus Palsa-1233. The sequence continues at coordinate 7,195 of JBOHRZ010000043.1, read as the reverse complement.
CACCGACGAGCTGAGCGGCGCGCCGCCCGAAACCATGAACCGTACCCGGCCGCCGAAACGGGCCCGCAACTTCCGGAACACCAGCGCGTCGGCGATCCGTTCGCCGACCGCGAGGCCCGCCGGCACGCGGTGTCGGTCGAGGACATAGTCGAGCCGCTTGTCGCCGGTGGCGCACGCCCACTCGAAGATGGCGCGGGTCAAGCCGCCCTTCTTCACGGCGCGTTCGACCGCGGCGGCATGGATCTTCTCGTACAGCCGCGGCACGGACGCGACGATCGTCGGCCGTGCTTCCGGGAGTTCGGCGGCGACGCGGTCGAAACCGCGACTGTAGCTGATGGTCGCCCCCGCCTGCAGCATCGTGTAATGGCCGACCATGCGCTCGAAGATGTGGCACAGCGGCAGGAACGACAGATAGCTGTCGTGTTGGTCGACCTTGAGGATTTCCAACGCACCAGCGACGTTGCTCGCGATGTTGCCGTGCGAGAGCATTACGCCCTTCGGTTCGCCGGTCGTGCCCGACGTGTAGATGACGGTGGCGATGTCGTCCGGCGTGACGCTTGCTGCCTCGGCCAGCCAGCCGTCACCCGGTGCATTGGCACGACCCGAGTCCTCGAGTTCGGCCATCGTCATGACACCGGGGGCGTCGGAAATCCCGTCGAAGAGCACCACCTGCTCCAGGTCGGGCAGTTCACCGCGGATCTCGAGGATCCGCGCCAGATGCCTGGCCGAGGAAACGAAAATCCCCCGCGCGCCCGAGTCGCGCAGCATGTACGTCATCTGGTGCGCGGTGAGTGTGGGATAGATCGGGACGTTCACCACCCGGGCCGCGAGGCAGGCGTAATCGGCGATCGCCCATTCCGGGCGATTCTCCGACAGGATCGCGAAGCGGTCGCCGGCGGCGAGCGAGAGCTGCCGCAGTCCGGCCCAGGTGTCGCGCACCCGATCGAAGAAGGCGTCGAACGGAATGTCGTGCCAACGCGTTTCGTCGCGCACGCGCATGACCGCCGGCCGGCCGGCGTAGCGGTCGCGCGCGCCGATGAAGATGTCGTTCAGGGTCCGGGCGGTCACCGCGAAGTAAGCGAACCCGCGGTCGTGGTGTCCATGCTCAGCGTGATCGGGATCAGATCCGATCGGAGCGTGCCGACGCTGGCCTGGATCCTGGCGACGCCGCTATCGCTCAGCGCGATGACCTTGCCGGTCGAGTCGTCGAGGGAGATCAGCAGTGTGTCGGTCGTGGCCCAGACGATGTCGGCCGCGACCGAATCGCCCTGCAGATTCAGCGCTCGCGCGTGGAGCGTGATCGAATCGCCCTCGAACAGGACGATGGAGGCGGTGGGAAGGTCGAGCTGGAGGGCCACCACGCCATTGCCCTGCGTGGGCAGCGCACTGCATCCCGCCAGCAATCCGGCCAGCGGCAGCCAACGGCGGATCACGGCTGGCTGCTCTCGGGTGTCGCCGGCATCGTGTCGATCCGCTGCAGCGTCTCGCGCGCATAGTCGACCCATCGCGCCATCTCCGGATCCCGGGGCGGGGTCGCCAGGAAGGCCCGCAGATGCTTCGCGGCTCCGTCTTCGTCGCCGCGCTTGAGGAGCAGGAACGCCAGACCGTAGTGAGCCCCGACAAGGTCCGGCGCCAGTTCCAGCGCTCGCCGATAGTGCCGGATCGCCTCCTCGCGCCGTCCGGTGCGCGACAGCGCGATCGCGATGTACTGCAGGATGCGGACGTTGCTGGGACTGTCGCGCAGGGCCAACTGATACGAGGTCAGGGCCCCCTCGTAGTCGCCCTGTCGTTCCAGCGCCATGCCCTCGTTGAGGTAGTCGAGCCGCTGCGGCTTGACCGCGCCGTCCTCGCCGGTGAGGATTCGCGTCCACCAGTTCACGGCGTGTGCCGTTCGTCGATCGGCTGCATCGATCGAAAGTTACGGTGCGGCGTCGTGGTGAGCAACGCGCCGGCGCACCTGATTACTTTCGCGACAGTGGTTCGGACGGTTCCCCAGCGAGGAGGCGATATGGCGCGGACACCCACCCCAGCGGCGCGCGACATCCTCGAGGTCGACTGGCCCTTCTTCGGCGAACTCTGCCGGGCCCTCGCCTTGCACGTGGCTCGCGACTACGACCCGGACGTCGTCGTCGGCGTGGCCAAGGCCGGGGTCATCCCCGCCGCGATCGTCGCCAGCATTCTGCAGCGCCTGCTGGTAACCATTGTGATCGGTCGGCAGGGGAAGGCCACGGAGCCCGAACTCATCGTCGCGCCGCCACCAACGATCCGTGGGCGCCGGGTGCTGATCGTCGACGAAACCTGCGACAGCGGCGACACCATGCGGCTCGCCGTCGACGCGGTCAAGGCGCAGAAGCCGGGCGATATTCGCACCGCGGTGTCGTTCGTGACCGGCCGGTGGAAGCCGGATTACCACGCCTTCGTGAGCGAGAAGGCGATCGTACTTCCCTGGGATCGTGAAATCATCGAAAACGGCGAGCTGGTGACCCGGCCCGATCTCCGGGCCTGGCTGCAAGCGAAGCGGTAGGACACTCGTCAGCCGGGCAGGTCGGCCGTGCCGAAGGCATTCCTCCATCCCCCGCCCGCCGTGATCAAGTCGTACACGGTTGCCAGCGTTTCTGCCGATCCCGCCAGGAACCGGCACTGGCGATCGCCCTTCGACCGGCACTCCACTTCGCCCACGCCGAGACTGGCGCCGGCCTGATTGCTGAGGAACGCCGCAAGACACCCGCACGTGAAGTAGCAGGACGGCTGGTCGCCGCTGCCCGGCTGGGCTTCGGCCCAGTCCGCCGAGGAGAACAGCAGCGCGCGGCCGCCGACCGGTACCACGGCAATCGTTCCCCAACCGAGGCCGCGGCACATCTCGTCGAACAGTGGCCCGAACCACGCCGCATCGAGGCGTCCGGCGTCGTCGATGCCGGTCCGCTCCTCAATCCGCGCCCGCCACGACGCGGCCAGTTGCTCGCCGCTGGCGAACCCCGCCTCTTCGAGAATGTCGGCGGCCATACCGGGGCCCGCGGCGAGCAGCCGGAGGCGGAGCCGATGCAGTGACTGCGGTGCGATGGCGAAGGTGATGGTCATCGTGAGGGTGGTCGAGCGAAGCTAGACCCGAGCGTCGAGGCGTCGCAAGAGTTCGGCCTCATCGATGACCTCGACGCCGAGCTGACGGGCCTTGTCCAGCTTGCTGCCGCCTGCCTCACCCGCCACCACCGCGGTGGTCTTCTTCGACACGCTGGACGTCACGGCACCGCCGGCTCCCTGGATCCGCGTGGTCGCTTCCGCGCGGCTCAGGTTGGGCAGCGTTCCGGTGAGCACGAAGGTCTGACCGGCCAGCGCGGTGCCGGTCGCCGCGGTCGCTTCGGTCGTAGTGACGCCCACCCGGATGAGACGGTCGAGCAGCTTGCCGCTGCGCGGCTCGTCGAGCCAGTTATGAAGCGCCGCGGCGATCGTCGGTCCGACGCCGAATACCCCGGCGATCTCCTCCTCTGACGCCGATCGCAGCGCGTCGAGCGATCCGAAATGCCGCGCCACGGCCTGCGCCACGCTTCGGCCGACATGCCGGATGCCCAGAGCGTACAGCAGGGTCGACAGCGGCTGCGTCCGGGACGCGGCGATCGCGGCGACGAGCTGTTTCGCCGATTGTGCCGCGAAGCGATCCAGCTCGACGAGCTGCTCGACCGTGAGGTGGTAGAGATCCGCCACATCGCGGACCAGGCCGGCGCCGACCAACTGCCGGACACGCTCGGCACCCAGGCCGCGAATGTCCATCGCGTCGCGCGATGCGAAGTGCACGATCCCCTCGAGCGTCCTCCCCGGGCAGAGCGGATTGGGGCAGTAGCGCATCACTTCGCCCGGGTCGCGGACCGCCGGCGTGTCGCACGCCGGACAGCGTTCAGGCGGATTCCACGGCTGCTCGCTCCCGTCGCGCCGTTCCCGCACCGGCCCCACCACCTGGGGAATCACCTCGCCGGCCCGGATTACCTCCACCCAGTCGCCGATGCGCACGTCCTTCTGTGCCACGATCTCATCGTTGTGCAGCGTGGCGCTGCTGATTGTGACGCCGGCGAGTTCCACCGGCTCGAGCACTGCGTAGGGAGCCAGCGCGCCGGTGCGGCCGACGTTGACGCCGATGTCGAGCAACCGCGTCACGGCGACCTCCGGTGCGAACTTCCGTGCGATCGCCCAGCGCGGTTCCCGGTCGCTGATCGTCCCCAGCTCGTCCTGCAGGTCGCGCCGATCCACCTTGACTACGACGCCGTCGGCGCCGAACGGCAGGCTCGGCAGCAGCGCCTCCAGTTCCGCGATGCGTTGGATCGCGCCGCCCAGGTCCGTCACCCGGGCGTGGTGCGGCTCCACTTCGAAGCCCCAACTCGCCAGCGCCGCCAGCACCTCGTGATGCGTCGCCGGTGCCAACCGACCTTCGATCGCCTCGACCTGGAAAACGAAGCAGCGAAGGCGGCGGCTGCGCGTCGTGGCGGGATCGAGCTGGCGCAGCGCGCCGGACGCCGCATTGCGCGGGTTGGCGAAGGGATCCTCGCCGTCGCGCTCCCGCCGCGCGTTAAGCTTCTTGAACGACACCAGCGGGAAGTACACCTCGCCACGCACTTCCATCAGCTTCGGCCATCCGTTGCCGTGCAACACCAGCGGGATGTCGTCAATGGTGCGCAGGTTGGCGGTGACGTCCTCGCCAACTGCGCCGTTGCCGCGTGTGGCCCCGGTCACCAGCCTGCCGCCGGCATAGCTCAACGACACCGCGGTACCGTCGATCTTCACCTCCAGCGTGTAGCCGGCTCCGGTGACGTCCGGCGCCAGGCGCGCATTGCGCTGCTCCCACGCCGCCAGCTCATCATCGGAGAACGCATTGGCGAGCGACAGCATCGGCCGCCGATGCGTGTACCGGGGAAGATGCGTCGCCGGCGCCCCGCCTACCCGGCGGGTCGGCGAATCCGGCGTCGCCAGTTCGGGAAAGTCGGATTCGATCGCCTGCAGCCGCCGGAAGAGCGTATCGTACTCGGCGTCGCTGATCTCCGGCGCGTCGAGTTCATAGTAGGCTCGATTGGCGCGCGCGATCTGGTCGCGGAGCGAGGCGGCTTCCCGCCGGATGGCTGCCAGGATCACGCCCGACGCCCGGCGCCCGGCGCCGGAGGGGAGTACGTTTGCATCGTGATGGTCCTCTCCACGTCAAGGCACGGCCGCGGGCCGTCCGAGGGGTGAATGGTTGTTCCCCGCCTGATCGAACGCAAGCGAGATGGCGGCGCCCTCGATGCCGCCGAATGGCGCGAGCTCATCGACGCCTACACATCGGGCAAAGTTCCCGACTATCAACTGTCGGCTCTGCTGATGGCGATCTACTTTCGCGGTCTCACCGGCGACGAACTCTCCGCGCTGACCGACGCCATGCTCGCCTCCGGCGACCGGCTTCGCTTCGAGGGCGAGCGGCGCCCGCGCATCGACAAACATTCGACCGGCGGCGTCGGCGACAAGACCTCGCTGATCCTGGCGCCGCTCCTCGCCGCCTGCGGTGTGCTGGTGCCGATGATGTCGGGTCGCGGCCTTGGCCATACCGGCGGCACTCTCGACAAGCTCGAGGCGATCCCCGGCTTCCGCACCGGTCTCGGCCTGCGCGAAACCGAAGCGCAGGTCCGATCGCTCGGTGTGGCGATGATCGGGCAGACCGGCGAAATCGCCCCGGCCGATCGCAAACTCTACGCGCTGCGCGATGTCACCGCAACCGTCGAATCGATCCCGCTCATCAGCGCCAGCATCATGTCAAAGAAACTGGCCGAAGGACTCGACGGACTGGTGCTCGACGTCAAGATCGGCTCGGGAGCGTTTCTCCCGGAACCCGAGCGCGCGCTTGAGCTGGCGCGCACCATGATCGCGCTGGGCGAGTCGCGCGGCTGCCGCACGGTGGCGCTGCTCACCGCCATGGACCGTCCCCTCGGGCGCGCCTGCGGCAACGCCCTCGAGGTGGTCGAAGCGATCGCGGCGCTTCGCGGTCACGGTCCCGACGATCTCATGACCGTGACACTGGCGCTGGGGGTGGAGATGCTGCTCATCTCCGGGCTCGATCGCGACCGCGACGCCGCCCGCCGGCGTCTCGACGCCGCGATCGCCGGCGGCGCCGCGCTGGCCGCCTTCCGCCGGATGGTCGAAGCTCAGGGCGGCGACCCCGCCGTCGTCGACGATCCCGGGCGACTGCCGGCGGCGCCGGTCCGGCGCAATGTTCTTGCCCCGCGCGACGGCATCGTGTCGCAGGTCGAGCCGCGGGCTCTCGGCCGGGCCATCATCGAACTCGGCGGCGGGCGACGCGAAGTCAACGACACGATTCTCCCCGACGTCGGTCTCGACGTTGCGGCCCGACCCGGGCACCCCATCGCCCGCGGCGACATTGCCGTCGTGATCCACGCTCGCACCGATGCCGACGCCGACCGGGCCGAAGCCGCGGTGCGCGACGCGATCGTCATCGGCGACGCCGCATCGCCGCTTCCCCTCATCGCCTGGCGGGTGACGTCGTCCGGCACCGAAACCTTCGGAGATCTCTGACCATGGGAACCTGGATTGGTCTCATCCTTCTCGCCGCGCTTACCATCTGGCTGCTCGGGGTCGGCAAGCGCCGGCCGGTTCAACCCGAAGACGACGTCACCACGCCGATCGACAACGACGAACTGGCCGAGGCCGAGCGCGAGATCAAGGACGATCCCGACGCCAAACCCGCTCGCGACGCAGTCGACGACGACGACGATGATTGGGGGCCCGGCAGCGGGCATTCGCCGATGCCGGGAGTGCTGCCGTAGGAAAGGAGAGAACGAGAATAAAGAGAGAAGGAGAGAAGGTCGTGGCGCGACTGTCTTCCCGCCTGCCCTGAGCGTAAGCGAAGGGAAGGAGCGCAGCGACTGAGGGATCTCAAGGCCGGACGAGCTGGAGCGTCCGGCCCTGTCGCACTCCCGTTTTCGGCGGTATCGTTGCCTATCCTGCGGTGCGGTGCGGTGCGGTGCGGTGCGGTGCGGTGCGGTGCGGTGGCGAGTGCCATCATCTCCGGCCGAATTGCGGCGCCGGGAGCGTGGGAGGACCCCTTGAGCCGTGGCAGACCTGACGTCATGGTGGCGGATGATGAGCACGTCGTCAGGCGAACGGCTACTGCGGCGTTGAAGCTGCGGTATCGCGTAACTCCACCCGTGACCGACCTGAAACTGCT
>JBOHRZ010000042.1:0-12536 GCA_050732975.1 Gemmatimonadales bacterium | reverse complement strand
TGAACAGCACCGGCTGCTGCTGGTCGGCACCACGCATCGCAACGCCCCCGAGCGAAGGATGGCGTACGATACCACATTCCCCGGTGTCGAGCCATACTTCAGCGTGACTTTTTCAGCAGCCTGCTAGACACACGATGACCGCCCAATCCGGGCGGCGATTCATGTAGCCAATTAGGAACTCGGCCTCTGACTGATCGAAGCCTGCGTGTCCCTTCCGTCGCTGCATGAAGTTCGCTGTAGCCTGACGATTCCAGGCGCGTTGCGCCTCGTCGAAGATCGCGACGTGATCGCTGGGCGGGTTGACTGAATCGCGGACGCCATCGTCACGGAAGTGGTGCACGTTCTGGATGAACTGCTTGACTGGCTGACCTATCACTCCCTTCCGAACCCTCTCGCCGAGTGCCTTGCGGCGCTCGAAGTCGTCGCGAATCAGCGCTTCTCGCAACACGGCGACGAGCGGACCGTTGCCCGAGAGAAACACGGCGTGGGTTTCCGTCGTCGTGTCGCGCTTCTCGGTCGCAATGTTGAGCCCAACCAGCGTCTTCCCGGCGCCCGGAACGCCGGTGACGAAGACAATCGCCTTCTTTGACATCTGTCGCGCTCGCTCGATGATCTCTTCAACTCGTGCCGAGGTGACGGCGAGGTTCTGCGCGCTGGCGTCGCTGCGGGCGATCGCTTCCACGGAGTGGCGTGAAAAGAGAGCTCGAGCCGCTTCGACGATTGTCGGCGTCGGGTGATACGGAGCGCTGCCCCAAGCGACCGGATCGATGTCGTTGCCCGTTGCGAGGGCTCGGGCGCCCCTGATGAGCTCCGGGATTCCGTCACTGTTGCAGCAGGCCGGCGGGTAGACGCCGTCGGCAGCGGCGGTTTTCCATTGCTGCGAAATCGCCCCGACTTCGGTGGGGACCAGGATGGGGAAGATCGGGGCGCCGCGGCTGGCGAGGTGGAAGTTCTTGAGGTCGAGCGCGTAGTCCCAGACCTGGTTGATCGCGTCGCGTTGGCAGTCGTGCTCGCCGACCTTGAATTCGACTGGGACGATGGCCGGGCCGGTGATGACGACCGCATCGATGCGACTGCCGAGACGGGGGACATCGAATTCGAGATAGACGTAGCCAGGGATGTCGGCGAGGGCGTCCTGCAGAATCGCAATGGTAGCCTGCCAGGCGTCGCGTTGGCTGCGTTCGACGTCGTGTTTGCTGGCCGCGGTAAGCCGGCCGAGGATCTCGTCGGGTGAGGTCGCGACGAATTCCGGGATGGGCATGCCGGCGAAGGCGGCGGGGGAGATCACGCTCGGAACCGTAGCCGCACGACTTCGGGCTCCTCGATTGGGATGCTTAGATGTAGTTGGGGAGTCCAAGATGATCAACCGATCCAACGGTCTTGGACGACGTGACTACGGCGTGGGAGGCGAGGTAACGACGACGATCTTCCGGAAGCTCGCCACGTGCTGGGGATCTCGTAGATTACTTCTTGTTTGTGTACACATCGGCGCCTCCGGCGCGCCGTTGCCGGAGGGGAGAACAGCAAACCAATGCCTCGCGATCTCGGCATTTTCACGATGACCGACCAACCAGAGACCTGTCCCCAATGCGGGCGCCGCGCTGACATCCTGAATGAACGCGTACGACGGGGCGCCATTCTGCAGAAGTGTCGTTGTCCGTCGTGTCGAGTGAAATGGACGTGCGAAGGGATCGCCGAGTAACGACGGAACCCAGGTCCCCGGCTCAGTAAGTCCGGCGATTTCGTGCGACCGATGCCCTTCGTCCGAGCCGTCTGACTCCGCCTGCGATTCCTTTCCCATGAATTGCTTGACATGACGCCTTGCGGATTGGCGCCTCCCATTGGTCACACCTCGCCAAATAGGGCGGCTACATGGTCGGGAGTACGGGTAGAGTTGCACAACGCAAAGTCACGTCGGCCATCAGGGCCGTGACAATCTGACCGAGGGCTCGGGTGATTCGCTATGTTTCGACGATGCCGACGGAGTCCGATACCACAGCGGGCCTGGCGCAGGAGGTCGAGTTGGCCCTCCATTCAGCGGTGAGTGGAGGCCTCGACGCCGTTTATGGTCTCGTCAGTGCACGCGTCAATGCTGCGACTGATCCGATCCAGCGCGCGGTCTTTCTGGCCTGCCAAGCGGCCGTGTCAGGCGGGTCCCATGCCTAAGAGACCGCCGGAGCTGCGCGCCGACGTAACGAGGCGGCCTATCGGGTCATGCTGAACGCGACCGGCCAGCGACCCACGACCGACCCCGCCAACCGGACGAAGAACCCGGAGGCGGTCGCCAGGCTGAGGAAGGTCGGGAAGAAGTGCGGCCCGGCGCGAAAGCAAAGCACCTCGAAAATGCGATTGTCCGAGATCGGCAGATAGGGGGCCGCAAGGCGGTGGAAGTGAGCGAGACTCGCGCTCGACTTCGTGCACCGCAACTTCTACCGCCTGCATACGACGTCGGCCAAGGCGCGGAAAGGCATCCAGATGACGCTCGCGGGGGCGGCCGGACTGACCGATCATGTCTGGAAGGTCGAGGAGATTCTGGCCCTGATAGATGCCAAGATCCACACTCGGCACTTGGTCTCCGACGTCTCTTGTCCCGTGCTCTTGGCGACAACCTGGACTGCTGCCACTCCTGTATCGAAGCTCACTCTCTGGCGTTGGCGAGAAGCAGGAGTATAGCGCCTATCACTCCCATGCCGATCAGCGCGTCAGAATTCTTCTTCCGGACGAGAGCCCCTACGTGATTGCGCAACCACTGCACCGAAGCCATCGGATCGCGATACACTTCAACGTACTTGAGATCCTTGATGAATCCCGGCAGTTCTAGTCCTTGATGCAAGACAATGGGGATAATCGCCTTCTCCGCACCCCGCGCGACGCCGATTTCTTGCGGGACCCACTCGGAGTCCCGTGCATTGGCGCTCCAGAGCAAGAGGAAAAGGTCCGACGCCTTGATGGCCGTGAGTATCTCAGCCGCGATCGGCCTGCCTGGAGCGAGCGAATACTCGGCAAGATAGGTTTGCGCCCCTGCAGACGCGACCCAGGATTGAAGGGCGGCCGCGTGAACGAGGTCCTTCGTTGAATAGCTGATGAAGACTGAGAACGCCATGATCGATTCGCTACCCCTGTGAGCGTTGATCGCCGATGGTCGGAACATCCTGTCGCGGGAGCACTTGAAGGCCCTGGCTCCCTCTCAGCACGCGCAGCAATTCGTCTGAGATCTCGCGCGTCCGCTGAGCCTGGTCGCCCAAACCCTGTGGGTAGTACACGCGGTCGACGTCGAGGTGCGTCACAGCCGCACCGTAGCCGAGGACCCTGGCCATCTCCGTCAGCATCTCGAGGTTCTTCTTCTGACGGGCATTCCAACCCTGAGGATTATTGAGGCCCTGATTGCAGAGCATGTCGAAATACTCGTGCCACAATCGTCGCACCGTCGGGGAGTCGTGAAAGACGATGTCGACCAGGTTCAAGGCTCGAACCGTCTCGTCGGTGATCGGTGAGTGGCGTGTGGCCATCAGCGTCTGGACGATCCATCGCTTCGCATCGCGCTTCTCCTTGCGCGACTGGTACCAGAGCGTCACGCCGACCGCGATGACTGGCGATAGAGCACCGCAAGGATGTTGAGCGTCGTCATCGCCACGCGCCTCGTAAAGGTGTCGGAGCCCCCATCTGCCTACCGCGCTTTCGCCGTGAACGGCCTTACACTACAACTGCTCACTTGGCACCGCGGCGGGGCGATCGTACCGCCGGCGAAGGCGGAAGCCTTTCGAGAATCTGCTCAAGGTAACCTCGCACCGTCGTCGGGTGCGGAGACCTGACCTGCTCAACCTGAACCGCCCCAGTTAGGACTTCACGCCTGCGATTCAGTGGTGGGTCCGCGATTAGGATCGCCAAGGCCTCAAGCGTCGACGCAACCAGCCCGGGCTCAACATGGCGCCCGCCTGGCACTCTGAGGCGCCTCTCAATAACCGCCAGAGTCGATAGACTGAACCACGAAAACATGTCCCAGCGCCCAGCAAAGCGGTCGCCCAAGTGGTCGCGGATCCTGGCGCCAAGCGCGCGGTCGACCGACTTCCCGACATAGATGGCCGTGAATTCAGAATGCAAGACATAGACTCCGCGCGCATCCCAAAAATCGAGTTCATGCCACTTGCCTTTGCGACGCGCACGACCAATGAGCCTGCCCCTGTTTGCGCGACCGCGCGCGCCCCACTCGATCGTCTCCGGATTCCAGAACTGACCGTACGCGCGAATAAGCACCCGAGCCGCTCCTCTCTCACTGCCGTCTGACGCCCTGCGTTTCTGCTGCCGGGCGAGTGCCGCCGCGGCGCAGCCCTTGGCAAATCATCATACTTCACGCCGCAATGCTTTAGTCCGGACTGCAGCCGGCGCTCGTTCGAAGGCGCCTTCCAGGATCCCGCTCGGCGTGGCGACGGGAGAGCTGGCGTTTGGCAAGACGATGAATTCCTGTGGTCCGGGACTCTTCGGCCAAGCCGACGGTAGGAATGGGTTCACCTCGATGCTGATCTGCGTGACGGCATCCCTTCCACAATGCCGATCAGCGGCCCCCGCGTCAGCGGCACACCCACGTTGGGGACCGACTCAACCCACACCAAGGTCGGGGGCGATTGGCCCTGTCTCGAACCCAGTTTCATTTCTGCGCTAGGCCTAGTTTCGCCAGGAAACCGCAGGCCTGACCCTCTCCGGCTGCACATGATTGTCGAAAAAGAGATACCGCCTCTATCTTGTCCTCGGGCACTCCCGCTCCATTGTAGTACGCTGTTCCGAGGGCCATACACCCTGACGCACCTCCTGCGTCCGGGGCGCCTGTCCTACACGCATACTGGAAAAGTTGCGCAGCGCGCGCGTCATTCCTTTGCACTCCAGTGCCCTCGTGGTACTTGACGCCCAGAAGCAGACATCCAGCCGCATATCCTGCGGCGCACGTCTTACGGGACAACGCGAAGGCGAGACTATCGTTGTGCTCATTGTACTGCGCCTCAACGTCGCGGATGACGCAACTTGGCATGTAGCCCCTCTCGCAGAGCTGCTGATAGACCTCTATTGCCCGCCTCTCAATTGCGGGCCTCTTGTCCTTGAAGGCTGCACTGCTATCGATCAGCATTGACGCATAGTTATGGCAGGCTGGCAGCCATCCACCCTTGCAGGCTTGCATCAGGTAGCGTTCTGCGAGTGTGTCATTCTTCGGCACGCCGTGACCGTCACGGTACGCATTTCCGACGCCACTACAGGCCCGCATGATTCCCTTGTCACAGAGTTCTTGCAGAGAACCGAGCGCTGCGCCTGCCTGCGGCATCAGTCCCGCGCAGCCGTCGCCGTCGCCTCCGTCGCAGGCCCGTCTGAACAGGCTCTGCGCGCGGCCGGTGTCGGGCTTGACGCCGACCCCCCTGGCGTAAACATCTGCCAAGGCTACGCATGCGTTGAGATCATTGGCGTCGCACTGGTGCGACAAGGCACCGTTTGCATGACTCACATGCGCCAGAATGCTGTCGATGTTGTCGACCGGCGATACGGGCGACGGAGCAGCAACTGTCGAGGCCGAATCTGCTGGAGTACGTGGCGGGCTCGTCGGCTTGGCGGAACGTTCCGAGCTCCACCACGCAACAACAGCAATGAGAACGACTACGCTGGCGCCGGCAGCCTTCCACTTGTTGCGTGCATTGCCGCCGGGGTCTCGTGAGGGCGCCGCTCGCTTCGGAGCCGTAAGCTCCACGTCCCGCTGCCTCGCCTCGACCACGGTGACACAGCTCATCGGACGCCGCTTCGGATCCACCGTGAGGCACTGCGCAATCCCTGGCGCCGGTGCTCCTTCGGGCAGCGACGGGATCATGTGGCCGGCGTCAAGGTGCCACGCCAGTACCGCCTTCGCGTCCCGTACGTCAAACGGCAGCGTGCCCGTCAGCACCTCCACACATAGCAGCCCGAACGCGTACACGTCTGTCCGGCGGTCCACAGCCTCCCCCCGCACCTGCTCCGGCGCCATGTACGCCAGTGTCCCTCCGCTCGCCTGCGCCCCCTGCGCCCCATGTGCTCGCACCACCTTCGCGATCCCGTAGTCCAGGACCCGCACTTCTCCCGCCGCCGTCACGAACACGTTCTGCGGCTTCAGGTCCTGGTGCACCAACCCCTTGTCGTGCAGATAGTCAAGCCCCGCTGCCACCTGCCGGAGCACCGCTAGCCCATCCTCTACCGGCAACTTGCCGCCCCGGCGCGCCAAGTGCGTGCCGAGATCCGCCCCGTCGAGGTACTCCATCACCAGGTACTTGTATGGCCCCTCGTCGGCGAAGTAATTGACCCTGAGCAGATTCTGGTGGGTCACCGACTGCGCTGCCGCTACCTCCTGCCGCAGCGCCGCCAATGCCTCAGCCCGTGCCGCCCACTGGGGCTGCAGCAACTTGATTGCGCAACGGGCTTGCGTGCGGACGTCGAGGGCCTCGTAGACCACCCCCATCGCCCCACCGCCAATCTTCCGAATCACGAGGAGCTTCCCGTCCAGCATGAATCCCGGCGGCAGTTGGTCTGGCGAGGGCTCACCGCCGCTCAGCTCGCGGCCAGCCTGTGCAGAACGCTGCGGTGCACCGACCTCGCGCTCCACCCGCGTCTGCAGCGCATCCAACTCATCGTCCGCGGACGGCGGCGGCGTGCCCGTGACACCTGGCACCCGTGTCTTCAACGCATCCAGGTCCTCCTCGGGTGCTGGCATCGCTATCCCCTGAAGGTCAGCACGATCACGTCGCCGTCCTGCGTCTCTTGCTGCAGGCTCAGCCCGAACTCGCTACGGACCTGCTCCTCCTGCTGCCGTATCAGCTCCCGCGCGTTCGCCTGCAGCATCCGTCCGATGACGGGCCTGGCATTCTCATTTAGGTACTGTTCGCCCGCCTCGATCTCATCAGGGGACAGCGGAAGTTCAATCGCTTCACCTCCCAAGGAGGCCCTTTCAGCTCCCGAGCTCATCCGTTCGAGGATCGCTTCGGCCTCTGTCTCCGCAGCCTCCTTCTCTGCCGCCCGTTGTCGTGCTGCCTCCGCGTGCTCCCGCGCTGCTTGCTCCGCCGCCAGTCGCCGACGTCTCGCCTCCTCTTCCGCGGTACTCATCTGAACGGCGGCCTGCTCCTCCTGCCGCCGCCGAACCTCTCCAACGGTCAACCGAGCCATATCCTGGATCGTGCTCTGGTCACGAAAGAGGACGCCTTCCGATTGAAAGACGAAGGTTTGTCCTTCGGAGCGTTGCCAGATCCACACGCGCTCCCCCTCTATGACCACCTCGAAAGCATGCTTGAACGGCAGCCGGAACCAGCCCTTCGAGTGAAGCTGGACGGGCCGCCAAGCCAGCCCAAGGCTGTCCAGCATCGTCGTGACGGCAGCGGGACTAGAGAAACCGCTCCGAACGAAGGTGTGGGTAGACAACGTCGTCGCCTCCTACCTGGGCGCACCGGTGGATGGGTAGAGAGGCAATTCCACATACACGAAATGCCTCGGCAGCACTTCCCTTACGAAGCTCCGGATTGGCGCTGTGCAGCACGTGATGTGACCGGGAGTGAGGAGATGCCGCACCACAACGTGCGGTTGATCGGCGAGGTCTTGAGCGCGGCGGCGGATCCAGTCCGCATAGCCCGCGAAGGCGCCGATCGACTTCTCGCACGACGAGCTGCCCACCTTAAGATCAACAACCCACACGTCGACTACTCCTTTGAGCAGCGCAAAGGCTTGCGCCGACCCCGTGAGTGCCGTGTTCCATACAACTGGAATCTCTCGACGCGTCAGGCGCAGGGCGGCAAGGACAGACGGCAACGACTCGTCCGGATTGCCACCAAGGAAATGCCAGGAACGCGCACCGGCGTCCGCCGCGTCGTCGAGCACGGACGCGAGCGCGGCCGGGGTGTCCGACTCCAGCCCCTTGCCTCGGCGCTGCCGCGGGCGGTAGCAGAACGGACACCGGAGAGCACACCCGCCGAGGAAGACGCCGAAACTGGGCGCACCCACGAGCGGGCCCTCATTATACAGTGGAGCGTACGCGGCAATCTCGAGATGGTCCCGTAGGCCGCAGAAGCCTCTGGTCACCCGCCGATCAACGCCGCATTCTCGTCCACAAAGCCGGCACGGGACAAGGAGGCTCTGGGCCAATTCAATCTTGAGGTCAAGCAAACTCGGTGATACTGGGTGCCCCATCGGGCCGTCAGTCGGAAGCGCGGACATCAGTCTGTCATGGAGAAGCCAACGCGTATCCTCCGAAACGCTCGTCGTCGAGAAACCGTCGCCCGCATCCACAATCCGGCACCGGCGAAGCACTGGTCGGTCGGCCGCGCAGGGCTCGCTTCGCCACAGCGCCGGGGCGCCACCGAGCGCTTGCACGATGGGAACGAGCGGCGCGGCGAGGTCGGGCACGACCACGGCTCCCGAGGGGAGCAGCTGCATCGTGAACTCCCCTCGCAGAGGGCTCGACCCAGTCGACGGCCCTGGGGTCTCCGGTATGACGCTCAAGATTGTTCGCGCAGGTCGTCTTCTTCCACAACCTGGTCTTCAACGGCGTAGTATTCCGGTTTCAAGTGCTCCTCGATTGCACCGTCTGGAGCATCCCGGCCCGCCAGCAGGGCTGCTAGTTGTCGTGACAAGTCCGCACAGCTCTGGCCGACGAACCCTTCCGTGTCGAGTTCAACCCGGCCGTCGGGGTGAATGCGCACTGTGAGGGTCCGCGAAGTCTTCATCGTCGCGCTCCGATCTCAAATGTCCAGGACGCGGCCGCCCCGTTGCGGCGTCGAGCGCGTCGGCACCTGCGTCGCCGGCGTGACCTGTTCGGGCGTGTCCGGGGCATCCGGCGCCGAAGCAGAAACGGCGCATTCGAGGGCTCGCAGCCTTATCGCGTGGATCTTGTCGCTCATCGTATCGATGAGTGGCACAGTGTTGCCGATCGCCCGTGCGACGTCGTCAGCGCCGAACTCGCGCTCGGCCGCAAACGCTTCGATGAGTGCGCTCTTGATGGCCTCCTCAATCTCTGATCCCGTCAGGTTCTGGCTGAGCTGAACGACGGTGCCGCTGGCCGTTTCGAGGCGGCCCGCAACTGTGCCGCGCTTGATTTCGAACGTGCGATCGAAACCGAAGTCGCCCAGGAACGCGCTCACGCTCTCCGCGCTGAGTGTCTTCTCGCCTGCGCGGCGCTGGAGAGCCTTCCGAATGTGAATGTCGAACACCTGCCGACGCTCGACAGCGTTGGGGAAGTCCACAAAGAAGATTTCATCGAACCGGCCCTTGCGGAGCAGTTCTGGCGGCAATCGTTCAAAGTTATTCGCGGTGGCGACTACGAAGACCGGAGCGGTCTTGTCACTCATCCACGACAGCAGATAACCGAACACACGCTGCGAGGTCCCCGCATCGCCTCCGCCGTCGGATGCACCGCCCAGCCCTTTTTCAATTTCGTCGACCATCAGAATGCAGGGAGCCATTGCCTCGGCGCTGCGCGTGGCGTTGCGCATGTTGGACTCCGACGACCCCACGATACCCGCCATCACCGATCCCATATCGAGACGCAGAACCGGGAGCTCCCACACGCTCGCCATGGCCCGCGCACAGAGGCTCTTTCCGCAACCAGGGATGCCTGTTAGAAGCACGCCTTTCGGCGGCTGAATACCGAAGTCGCGCGCCTCCTGCGTGAAAACGCCCTTGCGCTTCACCAGCCAACGCTTCAGCACCTCGAGCCCGCCCACTTCGTCCATCGTGCCTGGCTCTTCAAAACTGAGAATGCCTGTCTTGCGCACGACCTGCTTCTTTTCATCCGCAATATGCCCGATATCTGCGCGGTCTAGAATCTTGTCGTCGACGACCGCCTTCCCGAACGCGAGTTCCGCCTCGGCGATCGTCAGGCCCTTGGCCGCCTCCGCCAACTCCGAGAATTCCTCCGACTTCAGCCGAACATCTACCACGCCGGCATAGTCCGCCGCCATCTCCTGGAAGCGCCGCGTCAATTCACCGACAGTCGGCAGGTCAAAGTCAATAATGACGCACTCCTTGTCCAATTCCTGGGGTATCGCGAGTTGCGGACCGGACAGGAGGATGACACAGCTGTGCGTGGGCTCTAGCGCCTGGACGACGTCCTTCAGTTGGCGAACGACAGTCGAGCGTCCGCGCTTCGGATCAATGAAGGGATGAAGGTCCTTCATCACATAAGCTGAGTCAGTCTTCCCCTTCGCCTCTCGTTCCTGAATCCACTTCAGCGCAGCCACGGGATTGTCCGTGCCCTGGGCGCCATCCGCGGCCGATGACTGCCCCGCGCCGCCCGTCCCGTCGAGGTCGCACGTGCGGAACCCCTGCGTTTCGGACCACACGAAGAACGCGCGTTGGCGGGACCCTGCCGGTGGTCGCCGTACGGTCTGAAGGAGGGCGAGCTCCGCTCGACGCTCTTCCTGCGTACAGAAATGAATCAGCTTGTACGAAGCCTTCAGGTGTAGGTCGAACCTGGCCAGGGCGGGCGCCCGGGATACCGTAACGTCACTCGGCACAGTCAGCTCCCCGTCAAATCTTCGGCGGCATGGCGCCGTCGTGTGAGGGAATCGTCCGGAAAGTAAGTTCGTTGCCACCGATCGTGATCGCGTGATCCGGCCGGAGCGGCTGGCCAGGGGCCGTAACCTGTTGTCCGTCAATACACAGATCGCCTGTGCGGGGCGCGATCCACAGCCCGCCTTCCCGCACGACGAGGTCAGCCGCAATGGTCTCCGCCGTGGACGCACCGAAATCTAGACCCCTCGTCCGCGAAGGACGAGCCAGGTCGGAGATGCGGATCAGCGCACTCTCGTCAGTGCTGATGGACCCAGAGTGATAGAGGAGCACGTAGCTTCGCTCCGGGAAGTTGTCCATCCGAGTGATTCGTACGAAGGACACGTTGCCGGGAGCGTCAGCGCCGATGCGCGCGTCCGAAGGAGCGTCAATCCATTGGCTCCGATCCGGTCGCGGCACCACCTCCACCCGTAGGCGCAGCGAACCAGCGACGTCCAGTTCGGCTGGCGCCGACAGCCGATACGGCTTAAGTGGGTCGAGGGCTACGCCGTCGATGCGCGTCCCATTGCTACTGCCCAGATCACTCACCTCCACGTAAGTCCCTCGGTAGGCGAACTCCAGATGGCTCTTGCTGATCCTCTCTGTGGCGCTGCGATTGGCGGGATCGCTTACGGGCTCACGGCGAAGACACAACGGGAGCGAGGATAGGCGCCCACCCTTGGCGGTGGCAGCAACGATAACGAGCACTTCGCTGGCGCGGGGAGAAGCCTGGGTGATCATGCCCAGTGGGGCCGCTGTGGGCTTGCTCACGGAACGTCCGAGGCGTCCACGCGCGACTCGGTGAACCGATGAGTCCGTGGAACCCATCTGCGCTTTTCGGGCGGCGCGCCGCCGCATTCGCGGCGCAGCCGCGTGTTCATGTGCGGCCGCCGGCAGCAAATGTTCGTTCGATCGCGGCTCACGGCCGGATGACTGTGGTGCATGTCGACTGCGACACCGGCTCACTCGGATTGTTGACCGCGTACAACTCGATTCCCGTGCGAATCACCGCTGCAGCTGCGGCTGCATCGGATACCGGCGTCCAATGCACGGCCGACACCGCAGCCCATGTTGATTGCACTCCCCATACTTGCGGTTGATCGGTACGCAGTGCGCTGATTGCCAACGTTACGACAACGCCGGCAGACGTTGGAGCCGGCGAGATGGTAATCGCTGCGACCGAACCAGGTTGCTCAGCATCGAACAGTAGCAGTACGCCGGCCGCGGACGTCGGTATCGCCGTGCATGATGCCCGGTTCGTCAGCCATTGGGCACGATCAGTAGCCTTCTCAGCAACAAGCATCGGCATCCAGGCGCCGATCATGTCCTCTGGCCGGGGTGACCCAAAGGACACATCTCCCACGACGGCGATCGCCAACCTGCTCCCGGCGGCGACGATCTTCAGGGCATTGTCGTCTCGTCGCGTAGGCGTGGTTCCGCCGAGCAGGCGGGCTCGGTCAGCAACGACGACGGTATCGGCCCCAATGGGAATGGCGACGACGAGAGTCACAAATGCTCCTGCGGTCTACTTGCCAATATACGTCGCGGGTATCCAGGAACTGACCGGATTCGCAGCCTATATCGGGAACACTGGGCCACTTGCACCCGTGGCCGAGCGGGGGCTTCTGAGCGTGATCGACTGCTAGCAACGGCGGCTGCGCGACGGTTTGGCACCAATCATCGGCACCACGAGGCCCAAAGTCCGAAAACGATGGCCATCATTTGTTCGAAGCTGGTGTGGGGACAATCCTTACACAGTGGGCCCGACCCGATTCGAACGGGCGACCTCTTGCTCCGGAGGCAAGCGCTCTATCCAACTGAGCTACGGACCCGTGATGGCGCGGAAAGTAATCCCCCCACACCCCGACCGCACCCCGCACCCCCGCCCGGCACACCCGCTCCACTCGCTCCGGCGAGACCATGCGCGTCCAGGTTCTCCTTCTCTGGTTCCCGGTCTGTTACCGGTGCGCCACGGGCGCGCGCGCAATGCGCACCCG
>JBOHRZ010000041.1:0-12828 GCA_050732975.1 Gemmatimonadales bacterium | reverse complement strand
GCGCCCGACGCCGTTGTCCTGGACACGACGGCGATGAGCTTCGACGAGCAGGTCGGCCGGATCGTGGAGCTGGCGCGGATCCGGTTCGGTTGATGGCGGTTGGCCAGGACCGGCCGCGCGGCACGCCGGACGTATGCGCTCAGCTTGCCGATCGCGGGCGCCGCCCCTAGGTTGCGCCCCTGCCCGGAACCCGTCCTGGCGCCGAGGATCCACCCTCAACCCGCGCGGAACACTGCGTGGCATCCCGCCGTTGCAAGGCCAGCCGCATGTCCGATATCCAGACTACCGATCACACCGATCACACCGATCACAGCGACCACATCGAAACCCCGACCGGCCTCCGGGTCCGGCCCGATCTCTACGACGAGGAATATTCCGACTCCGAATACGACAAGATGCTCGCGCTGTACGAGGGCACCATGTCGCAGATCGCCGAGGGCGAGATCATCAAGTCCAAGGTGCTCCGGGTCACCGACAACGCCGTCATCCTCGATGTCGGTTTCAAGTCCGAAGGTTCCGTCCCGCTCGACGAATTCAAGGATCCCCAGAACCTGCAGGTCGGCGACGAGGTCGAGGTCTTTCTCGAGCACCTCGAAGACCAGGAGGGCGCGGTCGTGCTCTCCAAGAAGAAGGCCGACTTCATGCGGGTCTGGGAGAAGATCCGCCAGGCGCACGAGAACGACCAGCCGGTCGAAGGCACCCTGATCAAGAAGATCAAGGGCGGCGTCGTGGTGAACCTGATGGGCGTCGACGCCTTCCTCCCCGGCTCGCAGATCGCGCTCCGCCGGGTGCCCAACATCGACGAACTCCTGGGCCAGACCTACGAGTTCAAGATCATCAAGCTCAACAAGCGGCGCCGCAACATCGTGGTGTCGCGCCGGGTGATCCTGGAAAACGAGCGGGCCCACAAGCGCGAGCACCTGATGAAGGAGCTCGAGGTCGGCCAGGTGCGAAAGGGCGTGGTGAAGAATATCACCGACTTCGGCGCCTTCATCGATCTGGGTGGCGTCGACGGCCTGCTGCACATCACCGACATGTCGTACGGGCGGGTGTCGCACCCCGGCGAACTGGTCACCATCGGCAAGGAAGTCGAGGTCAAGATCCTCGACATCGACTGGCAGCGCGAGCGCATCTCGCTGGGCATGAAGCAGCTCCAGTCGTACCCCTGGAAGGATGTCGCCGAGAAGTATCCGGTCGGCTCACGGGTGCAGGGGAAGGTGGTTTCGATCACCAATTACGGCGCCTTCGTCGAGCTGGAGCCGGGCATCGAGGGTCTGGTGCACATCTCCGAAATGAGCTGGACCCGGAACGTGCGCCATCCCAGCAAGATCGTCTCGATCGGCGAGACCATCGACGCGGTAGTGCTCAAGGTCGACGAAACCGAAGAGAAGATCTCGCTCGGCATGAAGCAGACCGAACAGGACCCCTGGATGATCCTTCCGGTCAAGTACCCGGTGGGCACCCGTGTCACCGGCAAGGTGCGCAACCTGACCTCGTTCGGCGCCTTCGTCGAAATCGAGCCGGGCATCGATGGCCTGATCCACATCTCTGACATGTCATGGACCAAGCGGGTACAGCATCCGTCCGAGGTGGTCAAGAAGGGCGACACCGTCGACGTGGTGGTCCTCAACATCGACGCCGACAACAAGCGGATCTCGCTGGGATTGAAACAGGCCACCGATGATCCGTGGCTGACCATCGCCGAGCGGCTCCCGGTCGGGACCGAACGCCGGGCCACCGTGCTGCGGCCGGTTGACAAGGGCATCGTGCTCGATCTGGGCGACGACATCGAGGCGTTCGCGCCAGTTTCGCAGATGGGCATCGCCGCCGACAAGTCCCCCGAGGACGCCGTCGTCATCGGGCAACAGGTGATTACCCGCATCCTCGAAGTCGATCCGATTCACCGTCGCGTGGTCGTGGCGGTGATCGACTACCCGGCCGACGGGATCCCGGCGCCGGGCTCGATTCCGGCCGCCCCGGTGATTCCGCCGGAGGACGACGATACCGAGGGATACGAGCAGTACAAGGAATTGGCGAACAAGCCGGTGGAATAGTTCGGTAGTAGACTTCGTCCCGATGCCCGACATCCCCTCGCGGCTCGACGAACTTCACCACCGGCAAGCCCTTTCGGAGCAGGGCGGCGGGGCCGACCGCGTCGCCGTGCAGCACCGGAAGGGGAAGCTCACCGCGCGCGAGCGGCTCGACCTGCTGCTCGATCCGGGATCGTTCACCGAACTCGACCGCTTCGTCACCCACCGCAGCAACGAATTCGGCATGGCGGACAAGCGCCCTCCCGGCGACGGCGTCGTGTCCGGCTGGGGAAAGATCGATGGTCGCCTCGTCTACGTCTTCGCCCAGGATTTCACCGTCATCGGCGGTTCGCTTTCCGAAACCAACGCCGCCAAGATCTGCAAGGTCATGGACCTCGCCGTGCGCAACGGGGCCCCGATCATCGGTCTCAACGACTCGGGGGGCGCCCGGATCCAGGAAGGCGTCGCGTCGCTCGGCGGCTACGCCGACATCTTTCTCCGCAACACCCTGGCGTCGGGTGTGGTGCCCCAGATTTCGGCGATTCTCGGACCGTGTGCCGGCGGAGCCGTCTACTCCCCGGCGCTCACCGACTTCGTCTTCATGGTCCGCGGGGTAAGCTACATGTACGTCACCGGGCCCGACGTGGTGAAGACCGTGACCCACGAGAAGGTCACCCACGACGAACTCGGCGGCGCCGACATCCATGCCGAGCTGTCCGGTATCGCGCATGAGGTGTACCCGTCCGAACCGGAGTGCCTGACCGCGATCCGCACGCTGCTCGGCTACCTGCCGTCCAACAACGTCGATGACCCGCCTGCCGTGGCGCCGGTCGATCCTCCCGGGCGGCGGGAGGAAGGGCTCCTGGAGCTGATGCCGGACTCGCCGTCCAGGCCGTACGATATGCACGCCGTCGTCCGGTTCGTGGTCGACGATGGCGACTTCTTCGAGATCATGCCGGCCTTCGCCGCCAACATCATCACCGGCTTTGCCAGGCTGGACGGGCGTCCGGTGGGAGTGATCGCCAATCAACCCGCGGTGTTGGCCGGCGTCCTCGACATCAACAGCTCGGTAAAGGCGGCGCGATTCATCCGGTTCTGCGACGCATTCAACATTCCGCTGGTGACCTTCGTCGACGTGCCGGGATTTCTCCCCGGCGTGGCGCAGGAACACGGCGGCATCATCCGCCACGGCGCCAAGCTGCTGTACGCCTACTGTGAGGCGACAGTGCCCAAGATCACGGTGATCACCCGCAAGGCGTACGGCGGGGCCTACGACGTGATGAGTTCGAAACACATCCGGGGTGATGTCAACCTGGCGTGGCCCAGCGCCGAAATTGCCGTGATGGGAGCCAAAGGCGCGGTAGAGATCCTCTACAAGGACGCCATCACCGGGGCCGCGGATCCCGGTGAGGAGGCCCGGCGGAAGACCGCCGAATATGAGGCGGCCTTTGCCACCCCCTACCAGGCGGCCGCCCATGGCTACATTGATGATGTCATCGATCCGCGGGATACCCGGCCGCGCCTGATTGACGCCCTGCGAACGCTGGCTACCAAGCGCGACCGGAACCCGCCCAGGCGACACGGATGCATTCCCTTGTGACGCGTTTTTCATTCGCAAGCACCGTGGTTGCGCTCTGCGCTGCGAGTGCCTCCGCACAGACCCCGATCGGCGGTATGACTGCCGGCGCGGGACTGGTGCAGCGCGCGGCCGCCTTGATGGCGCAAGGGCAGCGCGACGCCGCGACGCAACTGCTGAGCAGCCATCTCGCTCAGGATCCCGGTGACGGCAAAGCATGGTTCTATCTCGGTCGGATCTACCTCGACGAGGCCTATCGCTGGCATCGGGCCGGTCATCCGGACAGCGTCTCGGCACCAATGCTTCTCGATTTCGCGAGCACGTCGTTCGAGCCCGCGCAGCAGTTGCTCGCCGACTCGGGCGGTGTCTTCCGCGCGTTGGTGGCAGTGGAGCGCGCCACGCTGCGGATCGAACGGGATGGCTGGCCCGCCGCGGCCGCCATCGATCTGCCCGCTGAGGACGTGCCATTGCCGCCGGTGATGGCGGAACTGGGACGCAACCTGCTCGCGTCGTGTCCCCGGAACGGCGTGTTGGTTACCGGGGGGCTTCCCGAAACGGCCGCCGCATGGGGGCTCCGGCTTCAGGGTGAGCGCAGGGATCTGATCCTGATCCGCGCCGACATGTTCGATTGGGACTCGCGCTATCGCGCCGGAATGGACTCGATCCTTGGCGCGGCCGACGCCGATCACCTT
This sequence comes from Gemmatimonadales bacterium, assembly GCA_050732975.1. GTDB lineage: Bacteria > Gemmatimonadota > Gemmatimonadetes > Gemmatimonadales > GWC2-71-9 > Palsa-1233. The sequence continues at coordinate 8,530 of JBOHRZ010000041.1, read as the reverse complement.
GCCGTCGCCCTTTCGCACGCGGCAGCTACGCGCGCCATCTGCCTGGGGCCGAGTGTCGATACACTCACCGTGCCCGGGGTCACGTGGACGCCGGCGCGCCTGGTCCTGACCAGCGCTGCCGCGCCGGTCGCCGGTCCGGCGCTGAGCGTGTTCCATTTTGGCCGCACCGGACTGGCTGGATCGGTATGGACGGCCTCGGTTCGTGACATCTACGACCTCGCCGCTCGCCGGAACCCGGCCCTCTGCCGTTCACTCTTCGTCGACAGCGACGCGCTGACCCTCCCCGCCATCCCTGCCTGCGGCCCGTGACGCGGCGCGCCATGCGCCGCGTGTTGATCGCCAACCGCGGCGAAATCGCGCTGCGGGTGATTCGCGCCTGCCGCGATGAAGGTCTCGAATCGGTGGCCGTCTTCTCGGATGCCGACCGGGACGCGCCGTTCGTACGAGCCGCGGATCGCGCCATCCGGATCGGCCCGCCCGCACCGTCCGAGAGCTACCTGCGCATCGACGCCATCATCGCCGCCGCGCGGGAATCCGGTGCTGACGCTGTGCACCCGGGGTACGGATTCCTGTCGGAGCGGGCGCCGTTCGCCGTCGCAGTCGACGCGGCGGGGCTCACTTTCATCGGGCCGCCGGCGTCGGCGATCGCGGCGATGGGCGACAAGACGGCCGCGCGAAGCCGGATGGCGGCGGCCGGCGTCCCGATTGTTCCGGGCGCGACGGAGGCGGTGCGATCCGAGGCGGACGCCGCCACAACGGCCGAGTCCATCGGCTATCCGGTGCTGGTCAAGGCGGCGGCCGGCGGCGGAGGCAAGGGGATGCGGGTGGTCCTTGACGCCGGAGAACTTCCGGCGTCGCTCTGCGCTGCGTCGCGCGAGGCCGAAAAGGCGTTCGGCGATGGTGCGGTGTACCTGGAGAAGTACATCGAACGGCCGCGGCACATCGAGATCCAGGTTCTGGCCGACCACGAGCGGACCGTGCATCTCGGCGAGCGCGAATGCTCGATCCAGCGGCGACATCAGAAGCTGATTGAAGAGGCGCCGTCGGTGGCCGTCGACGCCCCGCTGCGCGAACGGATGGGAGCCGCGGCAGTGGCCGCCGCCAGCGCGGTCGGCTATCGCGGGGCGGGGACGTGCGAGTTCCTGCTGGCGCCGGATGGCGCGTTCTACTTCCTGGAAATGAACGCCAGGATCCAGGTCGAGCATACCGTGACCGAGGAGGTCTATGGGATCGACCTGGTGCGCGAGCAGCTGCGCATCGCCGCGGGGAAGGCCATGTCGTTGCCGCGGGGCCAGCCGGTGCCCCGTCAGTGGGCGATCGAATGCAGGATTACCAGCGAAGATCCCGCCAACGGGCTGTTGCCCAGCGCCGGCACCATCCGCTGGCTGCGACCACCGGCCGGACCCGGCGTCCGCTGGGAATGCGGCGTCGAGACCGGCAGCGAGGTGACGCTGTTCTACGACTCGATGATCGCCAAGCTGATCGCCCGGGGCACGACCCGCGCCGACGCCATCGCCACCATGCGGCGGGCGCTGCGCGAGCTGATGATCGTTGGCGTTGCGACCAACGTGCCGCTCCACCTCGCGGTGCTGGACGATCCCGAGTTCGTCGCCGGCGCGATCGACATCCAGTTCCTCGACCGGCGGCACGACCTGGTGGCGCCGCCGATGGACGACGCCGACGCGACGCGGCTGGCGGTCGCCGCCGCGTTGCTGGCCGAGCGGCAGCGCACTTCACGCACCGCGATGGGTACTGTGGTATCTAAAGGTATAGTAGCGGCACGCAGCGCCTGGACCGAAGCCGGCCGGATCGACGCCCTGCGATGACGTCGGCGGGGCCGGTGGTCACGATCCGCTCGATCGCGGCGGGCGGTGACGGCGTGGCGCGGCTTCCCGACGGCAGAGCGGTGTTCGTGCCGCGGACGGCGCCGGGCGACGAAGTGCTGCTGCGCGACGTCCAGTTGCACGCGCGGTTCGCCCGTGCGACGATCGCCGAGGTGCTGGTGCCGGCGACCAGCCGGGTCGATCCGCCCTGCCGGCACTACCTCACTGACCGCTGCGGTGGATGCCAGCTCATGCACCTTGACCCCGCCGCGCAACGCACGGCGAAGAGCGGCATTGCCGGCGACGCGCTGCGCCGGATCGCCCGGCGCGACGTGGCTGATCCGGTCGTGGTTCCCTCGCCGGTGGAATTCGGATATCGCAACAAGGTGACGTTCGCGGTGCGCAGCGCCCGGATCGGGTATCACCGGCTGCATCAACCCGACGTGGTGTTCGACGTAGTCGAATGCCTGATCGCGGCGCCGCGGCTGCGACAGCTTCATGACGCGGTGCGAACCGCCCGTGCGCTGCTGCCGCCGTCGGCGGTGCGGCTCACCCTGCGACTCGACCGCGCCGGCCGGGTGCACTTGATCGTGGCAACCGCCGGAGACAACGCCTGGACCGGCGCCGCGGCCTTGCGGCACGCACTCTCGGCCGCCGTCCCGGACATCGTGATCTGGTGGCATCCCGAAGACGGCGCGCCCCGGGCCATGGCGGGAGCGGACGATCCGTGGCCGGCGACGGTGTTCGAGCAGGTACATCCGGCGGTGGCCGACGCCGTTCGACGGCTGGCGATCGACTGGATGGGTGACGTCCAGAGCCGGATCGTGTGGGATCTCTACGCCGGCATCGGCGAGTCCACGACCGAGCTGACACGCCGCGGCGCGGAGGTCGAAAGCATCGAACGGGACCGTCTGGCGGTGGAACTCGCCGAGCGGTTGGCGCCGGGAGTCGCCCGGCGTCACGTCGGCGCGGTCGAGGACATCGTCGGCCGCCTGCCCGCCGCCTCGGCGATTCTCACCAACCCGCCGCGCATCGGCATGGCGGAGCCCGTGATCGCAGGCATCCAGCGCTCGCCGCCGCTTCGCCTGGTCTACGTCTCGTGCGATCCGGCCACGTTGGCGCGCGATATCCATCGGCTCGGCGACGGCTTTCAGCTCACCGCCGTGCGGGCATTCGATCAGTTTCCCCAGACCGCACATCTGGAGACCGTCGTGCTGCTGGAGCGCCGATGATCTACGCAGTCACCATCGATGGTCGCGACCACGTCATCGAGATCGACGGGGATCGGGTTGTCGTCGACGGACGCCGGGTCGAGGCGCGCGTCGAATTCGTGGCGGGCACCCCGGAGGTACGGATCGTCATCGACGGACTTGCGACGGTGCTGGGCGTCGAATCCGGGCGCGACGAGACCTGGCGGCTGGTTGATCGCGGAGCGATCCGGGAAGTGACGGTCCAGGACGAGCGCTCCCGGCGCATCCGCCAGCTCGCCGGAGCGCCGCGGGCCGGCGGCGGGCACGCCGTGCTCAAGGCACCGATGCCTGGTCTGGTGCTTCGGGTACTGGTATCGGTCGGCGATCAGGTCGAAGTCGGCCGCCCGCTCCTTTCCCTCGAAGCGATGAAGATGGAGAACGAGCTCAAGGCGGCTGGCGCCGGGCAGGTGACGGCGGTGCTGGTCTCGCCGGGGCAGGCCGTGGAGAAGGGGGCGCCGCTCCTGGAACTGGGGCCGGTCGGGTTGCCCCAAGACGTTGTCCCCGAGTAGCTTGTATGGCTGCGTCATAACGGGTACACGCTACTTCGGGAACGATCGGGACATGAAGACATTCAGCGCCACGCACGCCGACCTCAAGCACGATTGGCACATTGTCGACGCCAGCGGAATTCCGCTCGGTCGACTGGCCAGCGCCGTGGCGCAACTGATCCGCGGCAAGCACAAGCCGACCTTCACGCCCCACATGGACGGCGGCGACTTCGTCATTGTGCTGAACGCCTCCAAGGTCCGGTTGACCGGCCGGAAGACCGACCAGAAGTCCTACTTTCGCCACACCGGATACATGGGTCACGACAAATACACCATCGCCCGCGACATGCTGGCGAAGCATCCCGATCGGGTGATCGAGAAGGCCGTGTTCGGGATGCTGCCGAAGAATTCACTCGCCCGCCAGAAGTTGCGGACCAAGCTGAAGGTGTATGGCGGTGCCGAGCATCCGCACGCCGCGCAGCAGCCCAAGCCCTTTCCCATCCTCACCGCGAAGACCGCCTGATGGCCGCATTACCCGAATTCCGCTGGCAGGCCGTCGGCCGCCGCAAGACGAGTGTTGCCCGCGTCTACCTGACGCCGGGAACCGGCAAGTGGGACGTCAACGGCCGGACGCTGGGCGACTATTTCCCGCGCGCCTCGCTGGTGCAGCACATTCAGCAGCCGTTCATGGTGACCGATACGCTGGGAGCGTTCGACGTCGCGGCCCACGTCGACGGCGGCGGCATCTCGGGGCAGGCGGGGGCGATGCGCCATGCAGTGGCTCGGGCGCTGGTGCAGGCCGACGCGCAGCACCGCGCCAAGCTGCGGACCGGCGGCCTTCTGACCCGTGATCCGCGGATGGTGGAGCGCAAGAAGCCCGGCCGTCCGGGAGCCCGGAAGCGGTTCCAGTTCAGCAAGCGCTGATCGCAAGCGATCAGCGATTACTGCCCTGAGCGAGACCGCGGAGCGGTCGAGCCGAAGGGCCTCTCGCAGGTATACGAAGATCTCTTTCCCGCTGATCGACGGAGCTGTTCTCGATCGCACGACACACGTCCGGCCGCACTGCTGGACGCAGACACGGATGCCCGACGCTGCTGCCGGTGCTCGAACGAGCCGCAGTCGCGGTTGACGGCGATCCCGGGACACAACCAGACGCGAGGAGCAGTACCACGTGCCGATTCCGACCCTGCAGGACCTGCTCGACGCCGGGACCCATTTCGGGCATCAGACCCGGCGGTGGAATCCGAAGATGCGCCGCTTCATCTTCGCCGAGCGGTCCGGCATTTATCTCATCGATCTCCAGAAGACCCTCAAGCAGCTGCAGCAGGCGATGGAGCTGCTCAAAGGCGTCGCACTCAAGGGCGAGAACGTCCTGTTCGTGTGCACCAAGCGTCAGCTCAAGGCGGTCGTCGAGGCGGAGGCGAAGAACGCCAGCTGCCACTACGTGACCGAGCGCTGGCTGGGCGGCACGCTGACCAACTTCCAGACCATCAAGAAGCAGATCCGCCGGCTCCGGGATCTGGAGCAGGGCACCCAGGAAGGCGAGTTCGAGAACTACACCAAGAAGGAACAGCTGCTCTTCGGGCGCGAGCGTGAGAAGCTGTCGCGCAACCTGGAGGGCATCAAGATGATGGGGCGGCTCCCCGGGGCGCTGTTCGTGGTCGACGCCAAGAAGGAAAAGATCGCGGTGCAGGAGGCGAACCGACTCGGCATCCCGGTCGTGGCGATCGTCGACACCAACGCCGATCCCGACGTGATCACGGTGCCGATTCCCGGTAACGACGACGCCATTCGCAGCGTGTCGCTGATCACCGCCGCCCTGGGCGAGGCGATCCGTGAGGCACGCGCCCAGATGCCGGTGCGCGAAGCTGCGGTCGACGAGGAGGCCGAGACCTACTCGACCGGCGACGGCGAAGGCGCCACCGACGAGGACCGCCGCAAGCGCCGGCCGCGCCGCAAGCGCAAGGCGCGGCCCGAAGCGATCGCCGCCCGGCTCAAGCACGAGCCGTCGCCCGGCGAGGGCGGGGCGACGCCGGCGTGAACCTCCTCTCGTGACGTCCATGACGATCAGCACCAAGGCCATCTCCGAACTGCGTGCCCGCACCGGCGCCGGGATGATGGATTGCAAGAAGGCGCTCGAAGAGGCTGCCGGCGACATGACGCTGGCCGCCGAGCTGTTGCGCAAGCGCGGTATCGCCAAGGCGGAGAAGCGGTCCGGACGCGACGCCTCGCAGGGACTGGTGGCGATCATGACCAGCGGCACCCAGGGCGCCATGGTCGAGCTCGACTGCGAGACCGATTTCGTGGCCCGGACCGACGGTTTCCAGATGCTGATCGACCGGCTAGTAAGTCATGCGCTGGAGGAGAGCCCGCCCGGCCTGTCGGTGGAGACCTTCCTGGATCAGGCGATCGACGGCAAGCCGGCCGCGGAATGGATCAAGGAAGCCTCCGGGAAGACCGGTGAAGCGATGGCGCTCAAGCGCGTCGCCAGATTCGGCTCGCCGACCGCCGTGATCGGCTATTACCGCCATCACAACCACCAGGTCGGCGTGCTGGTCGAGATCGAAGGCGCCGTGGGCGACGCCGCGACGACGCTGGCCAATGAGATCGCGCTGCACATCGCCTCAGCCGATCCGATCGCCGTGACGGCCGCGGACATTCCGGTCGATTTGCTCGAGCGGGAGCGCCGCATCGCCGAAGAGCAGGTCGCCAACGAAGGCAAGCCGGAAGCGATCCGCGCCAGAATTGTCGAAGGCAAGGTGCGCAAGTTCGCCGCCGAGCGCGCCCTGGTCGATCAACCCTTCGTCAAGGACGAGTCGTTGACCATCGGCAGAATGCTCGGCACGGTGCCCGGCGCGCGGGTGGTGCGCTTCGCCAGGTTCAAGGTCGGCGAAGTCTGATGCCGACTGCCTACCGGCGCGCCCTGCTCAAGTTGTCCGGTGAGGCGCTTGCTGGTGGCAAGGGCAGTGGACTCGACTACGATGTGATGGGCGGGCTCGCCGCCGAGGTCAAGAAGGTCCACGGACTCGGCGTGGCACTGGGTATCGTGGTCGGCGGCGGCAATATTGTCCGGGGGGCTTCCGCCAGCGGGCACGGCCTCGACCGGGTGTCGGCCGATTACATGGGCATGCTGGCCACGGTCATCAACTCGCTGGCGATGCAGAACGTGCTCGAAGCCCTCGACGTCGAGACGCGGGTGCTGACCGCGATCCACATGGAATCGCTCGCCGAGCCGTACATCCGGCGGCGGATGATGCGCCACCTCGAAAAGGGCCGCATCGTGATCTTCGCGGGCGGCACCGGCAATCCGTTCTTCTCGACCGACACGGCCGCCGTGCTGCGCGCGCTGGAAATGGAAGCCGACGTCGTGCTCAAGGCGACCAACGTCGACGGGGTGTACACCGCCGATCCTCGCAAGGCGCCTGACGCGACTCTGCTTCCCGAGCTTACCTTCCAGGAGGCGCTGGTGAACGGATACGCCGTGATGGATGCCAACGCGTTCGGGTTGTGCCAGGCCAACGCCCTTCCGATCGTGGTGTTCAACATCAACCAGCCCGGCGCGATCGCTCGTGCGATCAGCGGGGAACGCGTCGGCACCCTCGTCCGATGACCATTCCTGAACTCGTCAAGTCGGCCCGTGACGGCATGCACAAGGCCGTCGAGAATACCAAGCGCGAACTGAGCGGCATCCGCACCGGCAAGGCGTCTCCGCACCTGCTGGATACCGTGCGGGTCGACGCCTACGGCAGCTCGATGAGCATGACCCAGGTCGCCATGGTCACCGCGCCGGAGCCGCGCATGCTGGTGGTGCAGCCCTTTGACAAGGGACTCGCTCCCGCGATCGAAAAGGCGATCCGTGATGCAGGTCTCGGGCTCAATCCCCAGAGTCAGGGGACGCTGATCCGGGTCCCGTTGCCGACTCTGACCGAAGAACGTCGCAAGGAGCTGGTCAAGGTCTGCGGCAAGCTGGCCGAGGAAGGGCGCGTCGCGGTACGCCACGCTCGCACCGATGCGATGAGCCGGGTGAAGAAGACCGAGAAGGTGCCGGATGACGAGAAGTCCCGGGCCGAAAAGGAAATCCAGCGGGCAACCGACGACGCGATCCGGCAGGTCGACGAGCAGCTCAAGGTCAAGGAAGGCGAGATTCTCGAAGCCTGATGATCGCCGATTCACCGAGCGCGCCCGGACCGGTGGACCGTCATCGCGCTATCCCGCGACACATCGCCATCATCATGGACGGCAACGGCCGGTGGGCCCGGGAACGCGGACTGCCGCGCACCGCGGGACACAAGGCGGGAATGAAATCGGTGCGCGAGGCGGTCGAGGGATGCCTCGAGGCGGGCGTCGAGGTGCTGACGCTGTTCGCCTTTTCGCAGGAGAACTGGCAGCGGCCGCCGGCGGAAGTCGGCGCCCTCATGGCATTGCTGGAGGAATACATCTCGCGCGAGGCGGCCGAACTGCGCGACCGCGGCGTCTCGGTCAGGATGCTTGGCGAACTGGATCGCCTGGGCCGTTCGGCGCGCCGCGCCGTGGAGCAGATCGAGGCGATCACCTCGAGCGGCGATCGGCTGGCGCTCAATATCTGCCTCTCCTACGGATCGCGCGCGGAGCTGGTGCGTGCGACGCGCCGGATCGCCGAGCGGGTGCGGAGCGGCACCGTGGATCCGGCCGAAATCGACGAAGCGATGATGAGCGCGGAGCTGTATACGGCCGCGTGGCCCGACCCCGACCTGCTGGTGCGGACCTCCGGCGAGATGCGGGTCTCGAACTTCCTTCTCTGGCAGTTGGCCTACGCGGAATTTCACGTGACGCCTGTGCTATGGCCCGATTTCACCCGCGCGGACCTTCACGCCGCGATCGCCGAGTTCCAGCGCCGCCAGCGGCGCTTCGGCCGGGTCGCCACCTGAGCGGCGCGCGATGAGCTCGAACATGGCGCGGCGCATCGCGTGCGCCGCGATCGCGATCCCCA
>JBOHRZ010000040.1:0-12950 GCA_050732975.1 Gemmatimonadales bacterium | reverse complement strand
GCCACCGACGAACACGACAATGTCTGGATCTCTCGCCCCGGAACGGATGGCTCGCTGGCGTCGTTCGACGTGATCGACAGCCGGGGCTGGTACCTCGGCAGTGTCGCCGCGCCGCCGAGCCGTTGCCGGTTGATGGTGTTCCGCAACGACCGGATGTTCTGCACCGGGGAGAACGATGATGGCATCCCGGTGATCCGGGTGTACCGGGTGGATCGGCGGGGACATTGATCGCGCAGCGCAGAGTTGTGCGCATCCTGGCGGGCGTGGTGATCGTCACCGGCTGTCATCGCGGCGGCGGCGCTACGCTCGCGCGCGCCCAAGTCGACACGCTTCCGGGCGGAGTCGTGCGGGTCCGCAACTCCGGGCCGACCGCATGGACCGACACGAACGGCTGGCGCATCGTCAAGGTCGCGGAGCGCACCTTCGCGCTCGGCAGCCCCGGCGCGATGGACCATCCCAACTTTCCCGCGCCGCTCGCCGACGGCAGCATCGTAGTCATCAACCAGAAGCCGCTCTACGCCCGGCGATACTCTGCGACGCTCGAACCGCTGGCGACCTTCGGCCGCGACGGCGATGGCCCCGGAGAATTCCGTTCGCCGTTTCCGATCGGCAACGGCGATTCCGTCTACATCGCAGACCAGCATCGGGCCCGCCTCATCGTGTACGACACATCGGGACACTTCGTGCGCGAAGCGCCGATGCCATGCTGTGCCCATGAGGGCGGCGACCTTGATCATCGCGTGGTCGCATTGACCACGGCGGTGGGCCTCGATCGCGACGTGGTGATCTGGTGGGACGTGGAGCAGGGAGCAGCCATCGATTCCGCCATGCCGCCGGCGGGCCCCGACCCGGCGATGATCCAGTCGTGCCGCTTCGTGCTCCCGTTCCAGCCGCAGCAATCCGTCGCCGCGGTCGCACCGGGCAAAGCGTGGTGGGGGATCAGCAGCGACGACCGGTTCGTGCTGACCCGGCACGGTGATGACACCATCCTGTTCACATCAGCTTCGCGACCCCGGGCACCAGTGGCGGATTCAGTCGTAGACAAGGAGTTCGGCCCGAACAGTGGCCTGGCGCGGTTGTGCGGGGCGATCATCGACCAGAGCCGGATCCCGCGAATCAAGCCAGCGTGGAACTACATCTACGCCGACGCCGAGGGCGACCTCTGGGTGGAGCGGAGCGGCCGCGACCGGCCGAGTTTCGACGTGTATGACTTGAGCGGGCGCTGGCTCGGTGTCGTCCCCTCTCCGTTCCATGGCGGCGAGAGCGAATGGTGGCACGGCGACCGGATCGCGTCGGTCGATGAACACGACGACGGCAGCTTCACGCTGCGGCTCTATCGCATCGATCGCAAGGAGGCGCCGCGATGAATCGGATCGCCATGGACTCAACCCTTCGAATCGCGCTGGTCGCAGCGGTGGCAGGGTGCGGCGGAGCCAACACGCCCGGGCTTGCCCGATCGGTCACCGACACCCTTCCCGGCGGTGTGATCCGCGTGATGAACTCCGGACCCACCGCGTGGGCCGACACCAACGGATGGAAACTGCTGTATGTCCGCACCGTGCAGCCTGCATCCGATGCGCCGGGCGAACTGATCTCGCCGTGGGAGATCGTGCTGCTGAACGACGGCCGGCTGCTGGTGCACGACGTCAATCCCACCTCGATCAAGGTCTACGACTCGACCGGCCGGTACCTGCGATCGATCGGCCGCGAGGGTGCTGGCCCGGGCGAGTACCATGCGCCGGAGATCGCCGTCGTTCGCGACACGCTCGTGATCCACGATCCACAGCTCACCCGATTGACGGTAACGACGCTGGACGGCAAGCTGGTTCGCAGCTTTCCATCCGTCTGCTGTCAGTTCGGATTGCCGATTTCCGTAGACGACAGCGCTCGCATCCGCGTTGCCGCGAACGCGCCCGGCGGCCGTGGGTATCAGTGGATCGAATTCACCATGACCGGGGATCGCATCGATTCGATGCTGCCACCGATCGCCGAACCACCCAAGGTCTGGGAGCAACGCACTGCCACTGGATCGACCACGTTCTACGTGCCGTTCGCGGGTCAAAACCAGTACCTGCCGCTCGGCGACGGCATGCTCCTGTACGGCAACACCGACAGGTACACTCTGCTGGTCACGCGCCGCGGCACCGATACCGTCCGCATCTTCGGGCGGACCGGCGTCACGCCGATACCGGTGCCGAGTACGCTCCGCGACTCGATGTTCAATCTCATCGTCAACGGCAACGCGCGCGCCCGCAACGTCGCGAAGCTCAGCGACGTCCCGCACACATATCCATCGTGGATCTCGGCCGCCGAGGATGGCGACGGGAACATCTGGATCGAACGTCGGACGGCGGCGGACACGCTCCGCACATTCGACGTATTCGATTCGGCCGGTGTGTTGCTGGGCTCGGTACCGGCTCCCTTCCAGCGCGCCCGGCTGATGTCGTTTGCCGCAGGCCGGGTCGCGGTATACGACACCGACGCCAACGACCTCCCCCGTATCCGCATCTTCCGCATCGACCGGCGCGGCCATTGATGGCACACGATCCGCGCCATGGATCCTCGCGTGCGCACTGATCCGCAGCACTCTGCGGCTCAATCGCATCGATCGCAAGGAGGCACCGCAATGAATCGGATCACCATGCGCATTGCCCTCGGAATCGCGCTGGTTTCGGCATCGTCTTCGGAGCTCGGAGCGCAGGCACGCCTGGCGCGACCCGTCATCGACACCGTCAGTGGCCACATCATCCGCGTGATGAACCCCGGCCCCACGGCGTGGACGGACACCAACGGCTGGAAGCTGGTGTACGAGCGGACGGTGCAGCCGGCGGAGGGATCTCGCGGAGAACTGGACAAGCCGGACGAGGCGGTACTCCTCGACAATGGCATGCTGATCGAATCGGAGCGCGACCCGGTGTCGATCCGCCTTTTCGACGCCCACGGAAACTTCGTCAGGACGATCGGTCGTGCCGGAGCCGGTCCGGGCGAGTATCAGGCCGTGGCGCCGGCGCTCGTCGGCGACAGCCTGTTGTTCATTCAGGACTACATGCTGGCGCGCGGCACGCTGATGACACTCGACGGCAAGGTTGTCCGGATCTTTCCAACGGCGTGCTGCTTCGGCTACCCGGCGGCGGCGGACAACCACAGCCGGCTCCATGTCATGGGCCCCGCGGCCGATCGCAAGGGACAGTGGATCACCTTCACGCCGGCCGGAGATCGGGTCGACTCGATGCGGCAACCCGCGATGGAAACGCGGCTTGTCTGGACCGTCCGGACGCCGAACAGTTCTGCCACGTTCACGATTCCGTTGAGTGCCACCAACATTGACCTCGTGCTGCGCAACGGCAACGTGCTGTATGGTGCGACGGACGCGTTCCGGTTTGCCGTCACCGCGCACGGCTCCGACACGATTCGCCTCTTCGCCGGCCCGCAGACGCTGCCCGCGGCGGCACCCGGTCAGCTGCGCGATTCACTGTTTCACCTGTACACCGACCACAACGCGTCGCTGCGTGCCATCGCCTCGGAAGGCGACATCCCCAAGACACTTCCCTTGTGGCGTGGCATGGTCGAGGACGGCGACGCCAATCTCTGGGTACTTGCGGGCGGAGAGACCACCAAGGTTCCAGCGCGTTTCGCGGTGTACGCGCACGACGGTCGCTTTCTCGGCTGGGTCGCCGCACCGCCGATCAAGTATCTCGGCCGCACCTCCTGGTCGGCCGACCACGTCGCCATCCTCGACACCGACGCCAACGACCTCCCCCGGATCCGCATCTTCCGCATCGACCGGCACGCCCACTGACCCGCCCTGAATCCGACCCCTTTTCCCGCGACCCGCAACCGATTCTCTTGCACCGCCCCGCGAGTCGGCCAACGCAATCGTCCGGGCTTCCGGCCGACTTTCGCAACAACGGGCTCCGCGGGATGAGCGTACCAAGCGGGTACGTGCCCGTCACAATCGCCGGAAGAGACGTTTCTGATCGCACCCCGGAAGTGGCTGTTGGTCCTGACAATCGTCGGCTGCACTGCCTGCTACCCGCCGCTCCCCGGCGCCGGCGGCGCTGCGCCGTCCGCGCCTACACCGGCGACTGCCTGGCAGGCCCCGCAGTCCCAGACCGATCGCGCCGCCGAAAGCCGCCTCCCTCCCGACACCCTGCCGCCCGAACTGGCCGGCCGGCGCGACACGCTTCAGATCACGGAACTGGTGACACTGGCGCTCGACCGCAGCCCGGAGACCCGCGCCACGTGGCTCGCCGCGCGCGCCGCGGCCGCCACCTATGGCAGCGACCGCGCCGTCATCTTTCCCACCATCACCGGCGCGATTGATCTCACCAAGATCAAGACGTCAGCCACCGGCGGCCGCGTCTCGGTGAACCAGGTCACGTACGGACCGTCATTGTCGCTCAGCTGGTTGCTCTTCTCGTTCGGCGAGGCCGGGGCCTTCAGCGCTGCGCGCAACGCCCTCTATTCGGCCAACTGGTCGCACAACGCCGCCATTGCCGACGTGGTCCAGCGCACCATTCAGGGATATTTCGATTACGTCGGCGCCGAAGGCCTGCTCGGCGCCGAGCGCGCCACCTTCGATCAGGCGCAGGCCAATCTCTCCGCGGCCGACGACCGACGCTCCGTCGGCGTCGCCACCATCGCCGATGTACTCCAGGCGCGCACCGCCGTGGCACAGGCACGCCTCGCGGTCCAGAGCGCCGAGGGCGCCCTGGCCAGCGCCCACGGAGCCCTGGCCACGTTGATCGGCCTGCCGCCCACGGCGACGTTCGACGTCGATACCATCGAGGCCGAAGCGCCAGTCGCCAACGTGGCGGCCTCAGTCGACACCCTGATCCAGTTTGCCTTGCGTGACCGTCCCGACCTGGCTGCCGAGCGCGCCCTGGCGGATCAGCGCCGAGCCGAGGCGAGCGCGTCGCGGGCGCAGTTCCTGCCATCTCTTTCCGCCACCGGCACCACTGCGAATACGTTTGTCACCAACCTCACTGGGGCCAGGTTCTCCTATAACGTCGGCTTGGCGCTGTCGATCCCGATTTTCAACGGACTCGGCTGGCAGTACGCGGCCGAGGCCGCGCAACTCACAGCGGAAGCGGAGACCGCACGCCTCCGCACCTTGGAACAGCAAGTGGCCCTTCAGGTGTACCAGACCTATCAGTCCTTCCGGACGGCGACCGCGCAGGTCACCGCCGCCAACGACTTGTTCACCAGCGCGAGCGCCAACGCCGACGCTGCCCGCGCCCGGTATCGCGAAGGAGTCGGATCGGTGCTCGAATTGCTGACCGCCGAACAGGCCCTCGCGTCGGCGCGATCGCAACAGATCCAGGCGCGAGTCACCTGGCACACGTCGCTGGTGCAACTGGCGCACGACGCCGGCCTGCTGCAGCCCAGCGGTGCGACCCAGCTCCCGCTCGCGACGACGCCGGCAGGATCACCATGAATCGCGGTTCGCTGCTTCTGCCCGCGGTCATTGCGCTGATCGCCACGGCCTGCGGCAGCCACAAGCCGCCGCCGATCTCGGCAGTGCCGGTGAGCGTGGCGCCGGTTCGCGAGACCGACTTCCCGGTCATGATTTCGTCGACCGGCACGGTGGAACCGATCCAGACCACAGCCGTGCAGGCTCAGGTGAGCGGCCTGCTGATCCGGGTTGCGTTCAAGGAGGGCGACGACGTTACCGCCGGGCAGGTACTGTTCGAAATCGATCCGCGCCCGTTCCAGGCCGCGCTCGACCAGACCGAGGCGAACCTCACGCGCGACGCGGCCAATTGGTCGAGTGCCGAGCGGGATGTCGCGCGTAACGAAGCGCTTGCCGCCAAGGATTATGTCACCCAGCAGCAGCTCGACCAGTCGCGCGCTGCCGCCAGCGCGCTGGCCGGGACCCTGCGCGCCGATTCGGCCGCAATCGAGCAGGCCCGCCTCAACGTGCAGTATGCCACCATCAAGGCGCCGATCTCGGGTCGCGCGGGAAGCGTATTGGTGCGCGAGGGCAACCAGGTACGCGGCGGCGCCAACCAGACGCTGGTGGTGATCAACCAGATCTCGCCGATCCTGGTCCGGTTTCCGGTGCCAGCGGCGATGTTTGACGACGTCCGTCGCAGCGCCGCCGAGCGCACCCTGGACGTCAGCGCCGCCCCGGTCGGCGATTCCACCACGGTGGAACACGGCAGCCTGGTCTTTCTCGACAACGCGGTCGACACGCTCACCGGCACGGTCAGTCTCAAGGCGCGCTTCGACAATCCCGATCGCGTCCTCTGGCCGGGCGCGCTGGAACGGGTGGCGCTGCAGCTCGAGATTCAGAAGAACGCGCTGGTGGTCCCCGCGGCGGCGGTCCAATCGGGACAGTCCGGCGATGTCATCTGGACGGTCGACGCCCAGAAGCGTGCCCACCTGGTGCATGTCCACGTCGAGCGGACGTCGGATACGCTCGCGGTGCTGGCCGGCGGCGTGACGGCCGGCGAACTGGTCGTCACCGACGGCCAGTTGCGGCTGACCGACAGCGCGCGCGTCAACATCAAACCGGCATCGGCGCAATGAACCTCTCGGCACCGTGGATCTCGAGGCCCGTCGCGACGACGCTGGTCATGGCGGGGATCGTAGTGTTCGGCATCGCCGCTTACCGCAACCTGCCGGTCGCCGACTTGCCGACGGTGGACTATCCCACGATCTCGGTGAGCGCCTCGCTGCCGGGCGCCAGCCCGGAAACGATGGCGTCGTCGGTCGCGACACCGATGGAGAAGCAGTTCTCCACCATCGCCGGGCTGGAGACGATCACCTCGTCCTCGCTGCAGGGTTCCACCAACATCACGCTACAATTCGATCTCTCGCGGGACATCGACGCCGCGGCGGCCGACGTCCAGTCGGCGCTGTCGCAGGTGCAACGACGGCTGCCGCCCGACATGCTGCCGCCGTCGTACCACAAGGCCGATCCATCGGCCGGGTCGATCCTGCTGTACGCGGTGACCTCGCCGACATTGCCCCTGTCGACCCTCGATCAGTACGGCGAGACCCGGCTGGCGCAGCAGCTCTCGACGGTCTCGGGCGTGGCGCAGGTGCAGGTCTACGGCTCGCAGAAGTATGCGGTGCGCATCGAACTCGACCCCCAGGCGCTGGCGGCGCGGAAGATCGGCATCGACGAGGTCGCCGCCGCCGTCAACAGCGGCAACGTCTCGCTTCCGACCGGGACGCTCTGGGGCACCAATCGCGCCTACTCGGTCGAATCGAATGGACAGTTGAATGACGCCGCCGCGTTCCGCTCGCTGGTGGTGACCTGGCGCGACGGCAACCCGGTTCGCCTGCAGGATCTCGGCCTGGTGGTCGACAGCGTGCAGGACACCAAGTCTGCGGCGTGGTACGACGGCACTCGTGGCATCGTGCTCGCCATCCAGCGCCAGCCGGGCACCAACACCGTCGCGGTGGCGGGTGCGGTACGCGACGAGATGGCCAGGCTTCAGTCGCAACTGCCGGCGTCGGTGAAGGTGGCAACCATCTACGATCGCTCGGTGTCGATCGAGCAATCGGTGCACGACGTCAAGTTCACCCTGTACCTGACGCTCTGCCTCGTGGTGCTGGTGATCTTCCTGTTCCTCCGGAACGTGTCCGCCACCATCATCCCGTCGCTGGCCCTGCCGATGTCCGTGGTGGGAACCTTCGCCGTGATGTACCTGCTCGGTTATTCGCTCGACAACCTGTCGCTGATGGCGCTCACGCTATCGGTCGGCTTCGTGGTGGACGACGCCATCGTGATGCTGGAGAACATCGTCCGCCACATGGAGCACGGCGAATCGCCGCGCGAAGCGGCCTACAAGGGATCGGCCGAGGTCGGCTTCACCATCCTGTCGATGACGATGTCGCTGGTGGCGGTGTTCATTCCGGTGCTGTTCCTGGGCGGGCTGATCGGCCGCCTGTTCCACGAATTCGCCGTCACGATCGGCGTGGCGATTCTGGTGTCCGGATTCGTGTCGCTGACGCTCACGCCGATGCTCTGCTCGCGCTTCCTGAAGGCCGGTGGCCATGCCAAGCCGGCGCCGGATGCACCGCGCACCGCGACCAGCCGGCTGTTTGCCGCCACCGAGGCGATCTACGAGCGCGCCGTCGCCCGCTACGACCGGGCCCTCCGTTGGACCCTCGATCATTCCCGTCTGATGTTCGCGCTGTCGGCGGTGATCCTGCTCGGTACGGTCTGGCTGGCGCGGGTGGTGCCCAAGGGCTTCATCCCGTCGGAGGACCAGGGCCAGTTGCGCGCCACGGTGGAGACCATCGAGGGAACGTCCTACGACGCGATGGAGCGCCATCAGGTTGCCGCCATGCAGGTGCTGTCCGGCGATTCGAACATCGCCGGATACATGGGCTTCATCGGGTCGGGCGGCTTCGGCTCCACGAGCAACCAGGGGCGGTTCATCATCCACCTGGTCGACAAGAGCCAGCGGCACCTCTCCGCCGATGATGTCGGACGCGAGCTCACCCGCAAGATGAATCAGATTCCCGGGCTGCGCGCCTTCGTGCAGAATCCGCCGGTGATCAACATCGGCGGCCGCTCGTCGAAGAGTCTCTACCAGTACACGCTGCAAGGGGCCGACATCGACCAGCTCTACCAGGCGGCCCAGGCGATGCAGGCGCGCATGGAAGCGATTCCCGGCCTCACCGACGTAACCAGCGATCTGCAGATCAAGAACCCGCAGGTGCAGGTGACGATCAATCGCGAGCGCGCCGCCGCCGATGGCATCACGGTCGATCAGATCGACGCCGCACTCTACAACGCGTACGGCGCCCGCCAGGTATCGACCATCTACACGACCAGCGACGAGTACTGGGTGGTGATGGAGCTGCAGCCCCAGTACCAGCGTGACCTCAACGCCCTGTCGCTGATCTCGATCCGGGGCAGCAACGGCCAGTTGGTCCCGCTCAACGCCCTGGCCACCGTGACACCTGGCGTCGGCCCGCTGACCATCAACCACGCCGGGCAGGTGCCGGCGGTGACCCTGTCGTTCAACCTCGCGTCCGGCGTGTCCATCGGCGACGCCGTCGACCAGATCTCGCGAATCGCCGCGCAGATCCTGCCCTCGGGGGTCACCGCGGCGTTCGCCGGCACCGCCCAGGCGTTCCAGGCCGCCCAGCAGGGACTGCTCCTGCTGCTGATTCTCGCCATCGCTGTGATCTATATCGTGCTCGGCATCCTCTACGAGAGCTTCATCCATCCCCTGACGATCTTCAGCGGCCTGCCGTTCGCCGGTTTCGGCGCACTGCTCGCTCTGACGATCTTTCACATGGAGCTCAGCGTCTACGCCTTCGTGGGCATCATCATGCTGATCGGGCTGGTGAAGAAGAACGGCATCATGATGATCGACTTCGCCCTCGCCGCCGAACGGAACGAAGGGAAATCGGCCCGCGACGCCATTCACGAAGCCTGCCTGGTCCGCTTCCGCCCCATCATGATGACCACCATGGCCGCCCTGATGGGGACGCTGCCGATCGCGCTGGGCGCCGGGGCGGGTGCCGAGTCGCGGCGTCCGCTCGGTGTGGCGGTGGTCGGCGGGCTCGCCGTCTCCCAGATGATCACGCTGTTCATCACGCCGGTCGTTTACGTCTGGTTCGACGGCCTCCGCACCCGCTTCGCGCGCAAGCACCCGGCGGTCGAGGCCTCCGGACCAGCGGTCGCCGGCACCGTCTAGGAGTCATTGCCATCGTCACGCTGCTGATCCTGGCGCAGATCGCTGCGGGACCACCCCGAGTGCACGGCGTGGTGCGCGCCGCCGCCGACGGCGGCGCCATTGCCGGTGCGGTCGTCGAGGTCGACGCCGCGAACCGGACCACGACTGACAGCGCGGGCCGCTACACGCTGGCGCTGACCGGCGCCGGCGAGCACCAGTTCCGCTTCATCGAGATCGGATACCTGCCTCGTGCCGTAACAGTCGCGGTGGCCGATTCCACCGACCTCGCGCTCGACGTCGAACTCACGTCCGATCACGTCCTGCTCCCGCCCCTTGCCGTTGTCGCTGGCGCTGCCGGTGCCGGAGCCGACGGCACGGGGCAGCGAGCGCCGGGCGAATATCGCCTCGGAGCCGGGTGGCAGAGCGACCAGCTCGCCGGAGATATCGACGTCGACCGTGCCATCGCGCGGGTACCCGGCATCGCCAGCCGCGGCATCGGCCCTGCGGTCAGCATCCGCGGCGGATTCGGATCGCAGAACGCCGTTCTCCTCGACGGCACGCCGCTCTTCGGCGCGGTGCACTTCGCGAGCGCCGCCAGCAGCGTCAATCCCGACGCAGTGCATGACATCACCGTGTATACCGGCGTGCAGCCGGCGCGGTTCGGCGACGCGCTAGGCGGAGTGATCGAACTCAACACCGGCGAGGAGGTCCCTGCTGCGCCGCAGTGGACCGGAGATCTCTCGGCGGTCGACGCCCGCACCGTGTTCCGGGCCCCGCTCGGACGCGGGGCCGGCATCATGGTCGGCGCCCGGGCGTCGTTCCGCGATCTGCTCACGGACGGCGCTGGGTTCGGAGCCCGCAATGGGTACCAGGATGTCGTGGCGACCACCGATCTGCCGCTCGCCGGCGGCAGCCTGCATGCCCTGGCCTTTGCCGGGACCAACCGTCTGCGCTGGGCGCCGTTCGCCTCGGCCGATGGCGGGCAGAGTGACGACCCGGTGTCCGCTGATGGGAGCAACATCGCGCAGTGGTCGTCCGGCGCCACCAGTCTCCGGTGGCGGAAGGCCTCCGGCCCCGACCGCAGCTGGATCGCCACCGCCTGGTGGAGCGGCACCCGCGCGGATCTGGGCGTAACGGGCGCCGCTGCCACCGATGCGCTCAACAGCGGACTTTCCGAATTCGGAGCCTCCGTCGAACGCCGCGACTTCGCAACCACGCACACCACGGTGCTGGGCGCGCAACTGGTGCGCCCGCGGACCTGGTATGCGGTCTCGACGCAAACGGCCGGCGTCGCCGATCCCGCGCCCGGCCTGGCGCGGTTCGCAGAACCGGCATTCGCCACCGCGTACGGCGAATGGAACTGGAATGCCCTGCGCGCCTTCGACCTGGCAGCGGGACTCCGCGCCACGACTGACTTCGGATCCGACGCCTGGCTCGATCCGCGGCTGACGCTGAACCTGCACCCCGACGCCGCGACGCGAATCTCCGCCGGCTATGGGCGGAACCATCAGCCGCTCCAGTCGATGCTCAACGAGGAGAACGTGCTGTCGCTGGTCGTGGCGCCCGCGCTGTTGATCGCGCCGGCGAAGGGCGCTCCGGCGGCGAGCTCTGAAGAATGGCAGGCCGGCATCACCCGGCGTCTGTCGCGCCGCACGACGTTGTCTCTCGACGGCTACACGCGCACCTGGAACGACGTGCTGACGCCGGCCGTGAATACGTCGGGATACTTCGTCACCACGACGCCGGTGTATGGCAGCGGTCATGCGTCGGGGATCGTGGCGTCGAGCCAGACGGTCCGGGGACCATTCACCATCGACCTCAGCGCTGGCCTCGCCACGGCGACGCAACGGGCCGGAGGCACCACCTACCGGATCGGCACCGGCGAACCGTGGACGGTCTCCGGCGACATCAGCTTCCGCCCGAACCTGGGCACCGCCGTGCAGATGCGCTGGCTGGCCGGAGCCGGTCAGTTCGCAACGCCGCTGGCCGGCGGGCTCGAATGGCGGCCATATCAGCCGGCCACCGGCTCGGGCGAACTCGAAGGTTCGGCCAATCTCCTCGGTCCGCTCAACGGCAATCAGCTGCCGTCGGCCCTCCGCATCGACGTCGGCGTGCGGCACACCGTCCCGCTCCATGGCCGGTCGTCGCTCAACGTGGCGATCCAGTTCGAGAACCTGCTCAATCGCGCCGATCCCGTGGGTGTGGCCGCCGCGCCCGATGGCACGCTCCGCCTGCTCCGGGGCATTCCGCGCGGGGTTGTGCTCGATTTCGGCTGGGCGTTCTAGCGGACGGACGGCACAAGTCGACCGCATGGCGCGTTCCTCCCGTGTGACAACCGCCGCGCGACCTCTTCCCTTGATCGGGGACTCCTCCGTGAGGCTCGATCGAACCGACCGCCCGATCCCGCCGGTGGCAGGCAATTCCGCCGCGACGTTCGAGGATGAGTTTTCGCAGCTCTATCGCGGCGAGTTCCCCCGGCTGTTCCGGTTTCTCGATCGCGCGATCGGCGACGATCAGCTTGCCACCGACCTGGTCCAGGAGGCGTTCACCCGCTTGCTCGACCGGGGCCGGATGCCTGACGAGCCCACCGCGTGGCTGATCACCGTGGTCAACAATCTGGTGCGCGATCATTTCCGCAAGAGCGCACGCCGACTGCGGCTGTTACGCCAGTCGGGCGCCGAGATCGCCCCGGCTCCGATCACGAGCGGACCCGAGGCATCCGTCGATTCGGCCGAGCGGCAGGGCCAGGTCCGCGTTGCGCTCGACCGGCTCACCGAACGCGATCGCAGCGTCCTGCTGCTGCGCCATTCCGGTTACAGCTATCGCGAAATCGCCGCCGCGCTCGGCCTGACCGAGACCGCGGTGGGCACCATCCTGCTTCGCGCTTCGGCGCGTTTTCGCACCGCGTTCAAGGAGCTGCACGGTGAACCCGACTGAGCGCGTACACCCCGCTGACGAACAGCTCCTCGCCGAGCTGCACGGTGAAGCCGCACCCGGCGTCGCTGCGCACCTGGCGAACTGCGTCGTTTGCAGCGAGCGGTCGCGAATGTTGGCGGCGGACGACGCCACTGTCGCGACACTGCTCGCCGCGCTCGACCATTCCAGGCCGTCGGTGGCGTTTGCTCCCATCCGCGCGCGCCGGATGCTGCGTCGCGGATTGCTGGTCGCGGCATCGGCCGCGACGCTCGCCGTAGCGGCCGCCGCATTGGTCCCTGTGTCACCGCTGCACCGCTGGATCACGGCGCCATCCGCCGGCGTCGTTCCGGCCGCTGCGAAAGCAGCCGCTTCGCAGCATGTCGCCGCGAC
>JBOHRZ010000039.1:0-12990 GCA_050732975.1 Gemmatimonadales bacterium | reverse complement strand
GGCCTGGGGCACCTGACTGCGGCTGGCGTGCCGCGGGATGCGCTCATCGCATTCCGCGCCGGAAATTACGGCGCGTCAAACGAGACCTGGAACGCTATGCGGCAGGTGGGGCTGGCGGTGGATAGCAGTTACAATCTCAGCTACCTCGGCCGGCATTGCATGATCCGATGGCCGGAGCCGGCGGCCGATCTATTTGAAGCACAGCCCGGGGTCTGGGAACTGCCGATCACGAACTTCACGGAGCGAACCGGCTATCGCCATCTGGAAATTACAGCGATATCGGCTGCGGAGATGATCCGCGCGCTCCGGATGCTTCGTCGCGCTGGAGTGCAGCACGTCACCGTCGTCGCTCACCCCGCGGAGTTCTTCTTCATTGATTCCATCGCCCCGGCGCGCGGCCGCCCGAATCGCATCAATATCGGCCGCTTCCGGCGATTGCTTCGGTTCCTCGCGGCACATCGTGATGAATTCATTGTGAGAACCGTCGGCGATCTCGGACGTGCCCTGCAGTCAGGTTCGATCGCAGCCCCATCTGCACCGCCGGAAATTCCGCGAGGTTCGGCAATTCTCAGAGCCCTCCGGCTCCCGGTCCAGGCCGCAAAGCGGATCGACGCCCGCTTCGGGCGGATATAGACTCGTTCGATATCAGGGTGCCGTCGCTTGCTGCGCCTTGACCAGGTTCCAACCATGAGCGGTCCACCCGGATCTCGAACCACCCAGGCGCAGCTGTTTCCACTCCGGCGCCTTGAATCGGGACCCCGCTCCGGGTTATCCATCCAGTACGCTACGGAGATCGCTGGTGCGGTCGTCATCACCCATGCCTTGGAGTATCTGTCTTACTTCGACAAAGTGGCCTTCGTTCAGGCGATGGTACCGTGGTGATGTCGGATACCGATTCAACGCTGCTCCGCGATTGCCCGGCGTTCCAGGCCTGTCAATCCGAGCAAGCGCGGCGACAGAAAGTCCAAACCTCGGCCGGAGTTCCAGAGGGCATCGGTGCCACCGCACCCTTGGAAGGTACCCCTGCAATGATCGAGGCAGCCTGATGACATCGGTTCGTCACCTTGCCCGCACTCTGCGCCGCCACCTGCGATCCCTGCGGCCGGGCAGCGACGCGATTGACGTCACCTGGCAGAAGCGGAGCGCCGGCAGCTGGCTTGCTCGCAGCCTCGGCGATGGGCCCTTCCGGCCGCTGCCGCCCGCGTTGGAACCGCAGATCGAGGCGCTTGCAGCCCGCTCCGAGGATCTCGGTGCCAAACCACTGTGGGAAGGCTACCGGGAGGTCTATCGGCGCGATCCCAACGTGCCGGGCGCCAGCGCCAATTTTGAACGCAGCTCCGAACAGGTGCGCTCGCAGCCAGTCATGGGGCGGTTCTTCGCCTGGCTGGCGGCAAGTCGCAAGCCGGGCTTGGTGGTGGAGTTCGGCAGTGCTTTCGGCGTGTCGGGTATGTACTGGCTTGCAGGCGTGCGGGCTGCCGGTGCCGGCCGACTACTGACCTTCGAGCCCAATCGGGCCTGGCAGCCGATCGCGGCGGAAAACCTGC
This sequence comes from Gemmatimonadales bacterium, assembly GCA_050732975.1. Classification (GTDB taxonomy): domain Bacteria; phylum Gemmatimonadota; class Gemmatimonadetes; order Gemmatimonadales; family GWC2-71-9; genus Palsa-1233. Next base: position 11,446 of record JBOHRZ010000039.1, on the reverse strand, counting down.
GTCAGATCGATGGGAACTTCACCGCCGTGCAGGACACTTTCGAGGCGGCGATCGATCGGTATCTGCAGGCGGGAGAAAAAATCGACATCGCCTTCATCGATGCGATCCATACCGGCGATTTCGTCCGGTCGCAGGTAGAGTTGCTGATCGCGCGCCTGGCTCCAGGTGGCTTGATCCTGCTCGACGACATCAACTTCTCCGCCGACATGACCGATTGCTGGAACCGCTTGGCCGCTGATTCGCGGATCGTCGCCAGTGCAGCACTCGGCGGCCGTATCGGGCTGCTGGAATTCCGCTCAGCATCGCGGCCGTCCGATGTCGCAATCCCCGTCGGCCGATAGCGGTCGAGGCCTGGACCGCCCCATGTCCGCGACGGCATTCTCCCGTGACCCATCGCGGAACTCTTCCCGGGTCAGATGCTGAGCCACGCGGTCGCATGAACGCCCGCCTCGACGTCGCCGTCCGCAGGGGACTCCTTCATTGGTATGAAGCCGGCGCGAAGCGCCGGCCCACGTTCCGATATTGGCGGGAACTCGAAACGTCGCAATGGTGCGACCCGGCGGCGCTCGAGACATTGCAGTTCGCGCGCTTGCGCCAGCTGCTGATTCACGCCCAGTCCACCTGCCACTGGTATCGCGACACCTGGGCCGACAGCGGACTCGATGCACGGCGACTCGCAGCGCCGGACGACTTCCGGCGCTGGCCCGTGATCGATCGTGACTCCATCCGCCAGCACGGGGTGGCGATGCGAACGACATCGAGCGGCGTGCGGTTGATCCACAAGGCGACCGGCGGCTCGACCGGGGTGCCGCTCAGTTTTGACCTCGATCACGACAGCAACGACCGCCACATGGCGGCCTCGCATCGGGGGTACGGTTGGGCCGGAGCCGAGCCGGGGACGCGGCAATGGTATCTCTGGGGTGTGCCGCCGACGTCAGTCGCACGATGGCGTCAGTGGAAGGGCCGATGGTATGATCGGCTCTATCGTCGGACGACGGAGAGCTGTTTTCTGCTCGGCGAACCGACCGTGAAGCGGTTCTTCGATTCACTGGCGCGAACCAGGCCCGACGCGATCGTCGCATATACCGGCGCGCTATACGCCTTTGCGCAGCTCCTCGAGGAGCGGGGTTTAGTGCCGTTCTCCCCGGGCACCATCGTCGTCGGTGCGGAAAAGCTGCACTTCTTCCAGCGCGAGGTCATCGAACGAGTGTTTCGGGCGCCGGTCTTCGAGACCTATGGCTCGCGCGAATTCATGTTGATCGGGGCCGAATGCAACCGCCACGCCGGGTTGCATCTCAGCGTCGAGAATCTCGTGGTCGAAGTGGTTGACGACCGGGGGCAGCCGGTGGCGCCCGGGGTCGAAGGCCGCGTGGTCGTAACGGATCTGACCAACTACGGCATGCCGTTCATCCGATACGCCAACGGTGACCTGGCGGTGGCTGGCAATACCGAGCAGTGCGCCTGCGGGCGCCATCTGCCCCGCCTCCGGGCGGTACTGGGACGCCGGCTCGACGTGCTGACCACTCCGGACGGTGGCCGGCTGCCGGGAGAGTTCTTTCCCCACATTCTCAAGGAACTGCGCGGGGTCCGGCGGTTCCAGGTCGTTCAGGAATCGCCCGACGGGGTTACCATCCGGATTGTGGCGCCGGGATGGAGCCCGGCCGACGAGCGTTGGCTCCGGACCGAGATTGCCGCGGTGGTCGGGCCGGCGTTCCGGGTGGCGATCGACCGGGTCGACGACATCCCGCTTAGCGCGGCGGGAAAATTGCAGGTCGTAGTGAATCGGATCGAATCTGCAGCATCATCGAAGAGAACGCGATGACCGCGGTGTGCGCGAGCCGACTTGTGACCGTTGCGCCGCGCCAGCAGGAAGCGTCAGCACAGACCTGAGCGTTCCCAGGCACGGTGCCGGCCGAACGGCCCCACGGCGGCCAACGCTTGATATGCCTGGAGATAGCGCCGCGTCATGGTCGACAGCGAAAACTGCGTCAGCGCATGCACCCGTCCCGCCGCACCCATCGCCTGGCGCAATGCGGCGTCGCCGGCGAGTCTCGCGATGGCTCCGCTCAGCGCCACGATGTCGCCCGGCGAGACGATCAATCCCGTTCGGCCATCATCGACGACCTCGCCGATGCCGCCGACCGCAGGCGCGACGACCGGAAGTCCGGCAGCCATCGCCTCAAGAACGGCGATGGGCATTGCTTCAGACCGGGAGGAAAGGGCGAAGATGTCGGCTGCAGGGTAGAGCTGCCTGACGTCGTCGCGAAACCCGAGCATCGACAGCCGGTCACCAAGCCCGAGATGCCTTCCCAGCTCCTCCAGCTTGTCCCGGTCGGGTCCATCACCAGCGATGACCAGTTGCACGGGACGGTCGGGCCCCAGTGCGGCAACCGCTCTGAGCAGGAGTGACAGATCCTTGATTGGATCGAGCCGTGCCGCCACGAAGACCACGATGTGGCCGGGCTTGCGGAGCCTGGCCAGCGGATCACCATCCCGATGATCGGGATCGCTGACACCATTAGGAATCACGATGATCCGTCGCCGATCGAAGCGGTGATGTCGCTCAAGGAACGTCGCCCGGGTACTTCGCGACACCGCGATCACGCCATCGGTAGAGAGGGGGCCGGTGAGCGAGCCGTACGTCCGCGACGGCTGTCCGTGCAGCGTTAGCACAAGCGGCGGCCATCCCGCTGCTCGGGACAGCCGTGCCAGACGATGAGCCGATGGATTGTGACTGTTGATGAGGCCGAAGCGATGGCGGAGGAAAAACCGTATCACTTCGGCGCCGAGGCCAACCGAGCGGCCGGAGAACGGATGGGCCGGAACGCCCAGCGACACACACCTGTCTCGGAGGGGCCCATCTCGTGCTGCCAGCATCGTGACGTCATGGCCGGCGGCGCGTTGCGCGGCTGCCAGCTCGATAGCGATGACTTCCGCACCACCGATTTCGAAACTGCTCAGAACGTGGGCGATTCTCACGCGATGATTTCGCCGCGGAGCGCCTGCCTGGCCCAGATTTCAAGATTGAGAATGACCCAGTAGAGTTGCAGGTCGTCGGGCGTATGCTTGCGGGCCGAGAGGCGATCCAGAAGTTCAACGACCCGACATTGGCTGATGACTTCAGCCGTCGCGGTGTCGCGTTCGCGGAGCAGATCCTGATAGCGGAACATCCCGCCGGGGCCGAAGATGAAGTCTTCGAACGGCACTGGAAGTCCGTACTTCCGTCGTGCCATGGTTTGGCGGGAAACTGCTGCGGCTGCTACCGGAAGGAATATCCGCTTGGCGACGAACCCCCGCACCTTGGCCCGTCCCGCAACGGACTGCGCCAGGCGGACAACTCGTTCGTTGAGAAACGGGTATCCGACGTCATCATCCCAGTACCATGCCATTCCGCGTTGCGCAGACGGGTAGATCGACAGGGTGGTGAGATGCGCGATGTAGAAGGCCTGATCCAGCGGGTCCCACCCGGCCACCGGTCTCAGTTGGGCCCGCAGGTGTTCGGCAAAGTCGCCGGCATCCTGGGCGAAAGCCCGCGCGACCGACTGCGGGTAGTAGGTCTTGTCGAAAAGAATCAGGTCCTCGACCGGAGTTTCCAGGATGTGCGAGATGTACCTCAGCCGGTGATGGATCGGCGGCGCGAACCGAGCTATTGAGGGCACCCAACGCTTTAACAACAACGCCTTGTGCAGCGCAACGTACCATGCGCCGCCGAAGACCGTGTCGCTACCGTCGCCGCTGAGCAGTCGATCGATCCCGTCGGCCTGTGCCTGCTCGAACAGGATATCGCGGGCGACGAAGTTCGGATGATCGATCGGCCAGCCGAAGTGACGGATCGCCGCGGGAAGCCGGTCAGCGAAGCCGCGGCGATCAACGTGCACACGCTTCAACGGCAGACGCAGGATGGCCGCTTCCCGCTCGGCAGCTTCAAGGTCGACCGCGCCGATGCCGGGAAAGCCAATGGAATAGAGTACCAGGTCAGTGCGATGGAGGGCGGCCGCGATGTACGTCGAATCCAGGCCACCTGAAAACATTATACCCAGATGCGGGAAGGCGTTCTCGCGGGCGAGACTGTCGCGCAGGCACGCGGCGAGCGCTTGCGGTGCCAGGCGCACCCCGGTGCCGGAAAAGCCGTTGCGCAGATCGCGGTAGGGTACATGACGCACACTCTGGCCGTCCTTGACCCAGGCATGGCTGGCCAGCGGCTGACTGACGCCCAGGCGGAGCGTGTTCGGGCCCGATGTATAGCGGAACAGGAGGTACTCGCCGACAGCGGCGCGATTCAACGTCGTTGAGCGCTCTGAAGGGAGAGAGCTCATGTCCGACGCGAAAACCGGAGACGATTCGTCGTCGGTTGCATACAGCGGCGTATTGCCGAGGCTATCTCGTGCCGCGATCAACTCTGGAACTCCGTCGCGGTGGCGGATCGCGAAGACGACGGTGTTGTCGGGAATGTCGTGCAGACCGGGCAGTCCCTGCTCCAGCACCCGGTCCGCAGTGCGGGTGAGTTCGGGCATCGGATAGTCGCGGAGAAAGCACACCTGGCCCCGCGGATCGGCATGTCGTTGGACATGAAATCCGGATTGTTCGACCCGAAGCGAATCGCCGATTACGCGGACTTGATAACGGCGCACTTGCCTCGACCAGCATGCCCAGGCGAACTCGATTCAATCCAGATTTCACGATGTGTGACGCGATGCACGCTGCTTCCTCTCAACTGCGAACCTTCGCTGTCAGGGTTGCGGCAAAGATAGCAAAGCGTCTTGGGTGCCAGAGCGGAGACGGCCAGGTACTCAGTGACCTGAGCATGTACCGAAGGTCGGTGCCCAGGCTGTTATCGCGGGCGATCAAGCCTGCCTTGCACAACTGAGTCGCGAAAATCCTGCGCCGCCAGACCCAGCGGCGGAGGCCGCGCAGATCGCCCAGCAGCGTGGTATCCACGATCTGGTCCAGCACCTGGATCATTTTCTCGGGATCGGCACTGAGGCTGTTCGCATGAGCGTAATAGTGGGTGAGAGGGTCAGCCAGCGCCTCGAAACTACCGAGATCCCGCATCCTGAACCACAGCTCCCAGTCCTCGCAGACGTGAACATCCTCGCGGAATCCTCCATCCCGCAGGAGCACCTCCCGTCTGGCAAGCACGCTTGATGTCGCGATCGGGTTGCGATATCGTAGCATTTTCTTGGCAGAGGCTGCGGCGGTCGCGGGCCGTTCGGTGCTGGTGCCGTTATCGTCCCATATTTGAAGGCCGGTATAAACAAGCACGGTCCCTGGTTGAATCGATGCGGCCTGGCGTTCGAGCTTCTCCGGCGCCCAGAGGTCGTCGGCGTCGAGCAGGGCAATCCACTCGCCCGCGGCATGCCGGATTCCCGCGTTCCTCGCCGCCGACACTCCTTCATTCGTGCGGCGAATGAGCTTGGCGCCCAATGCCGCCGCCACTGCCGCGGTATCGTCGGTTGATCCGTCATCGACCACAATCACCTCGAGCGGCTGCAGCGTCTGGCCAAAGACCGAGCCGAGGCAGCGAGGCAAAAAAAGCGCCGAATTGAACGCCGGAATAACCACGCTGATGGTGATGCCCGTTTCCGCCATCGCCCGAAACCCTCACCTCAATCAGGTTTGAATCACCAGCCTGTGCGCGGGCTGGAGCCGCGCCGGAAACGCTGCGGCTTCGCGGCGTCCGCGGCCTGCCGCGACGCGCCGGAGGACGGGACTCGTGTCCCTTGTAGAGCAAGGTCCGATAGCGAATATTATGCCCGTCTGGCTTTCCCCTGGCGAATCTTCTGAGCGTTCAAGCGGCAGACCAGGACCTCGAGGCACTTTCCCTCCGGGAGGGTGGATAGTGCTTTGGGGTGCCGTCGCCAGCGGCGCGATCAGGCCATCAGCTTGTCCGGCAGCGCCGCGGCCACTTCGAGAAGCCGATCTTGCGCAGCAACCAATCGGCGCTCGTTGCTCAGTTGTCGTGGCGCTTTCTTCAACAACCGTCGCAGGGAAGGGACCACCCGTACCGCATCGACCAGCTTTCCCGGCCGATACCGACCGCGCCGTGGAATTGGCGTATCCAACAAGTGATGGAGTTCGGGCACGATGCCGAGAGCGCTGCCCCAATCAAGCCACTTCGCCTCGTTGATATGGTCGCCGCCAACGAACGCGATCCATGGGACGCGGAGGGCGTCGGCCACGATTGCCCCGTGCATGGCCGACGTGATGAGCACCTGCGCTCCGGCAATTTTCCCGATGGTAGTGGCGACACCGCCGCTTGCGTCAACAAGATCCCATCCGAGTGTGCGTGCGACGATGCCCCAGGGCAACAGGTGCAGCGACTCGTGGTGTGGCATGAGCGCGACCTGACCGCGGTGCGATGAGGCCAAGTCGAACTTGGGGACCAGGATTGCCGGGTCGCCCAACGGAACCGATTCGGGCAAGGCGAGAGCATTCCGGGACGCCGTGCCTCTCACTGCTGAAAACATCCACGTCTCATCAACTTCGGGAAGCCGCCCGTATCCGATGCCGGATCCAAACACGACGGTACGCGGCGAACGTGGAATCCGGAAGTTCAGAAGCGAACCCATGCCGACGAAAAGCCACTCGTTCGAGACGCCGGAAAGAGCGTCGCCGAAGAGCCGCGGCCATAGCCAGTCGTTGAGGTCGTCTCCGAAGTTTCCCACCGGGTCGTGATATCTGAAGTATTTCACTGTATTTCGGGCCTGAGTCTCGAGTCCCCTCTTTCATCCGTCGCGAGCGGTCAATCACGGAATACTACTCGTGCCGCAGCGGATGTTCTACCACGTGGGCGTCGCCTGGCCGGACACCCGACATTCATCGTGCGTGGAATCCCCGCGCGGATCACGCCACGATCGTCGCGTCCCCGGCTTAGTCGTCTCTCGTCGGTTGCGTTGATTCGGTCCGCGTCCCGTGCAATCGCATCGACCTCCCGCGTTCGACGCCGTTTGTGGTGGGTCGCCGGCCACCGGGATGTGTCCGTGGTCAGAGCCGCGGCCGAGTCGGGGGCGTGACCACGGATCTGGACCGGTTCTCCGTGCCACGGCTCGGCCGGCCAGTCCTCACGGATCTGCTATAATCAAGTGTTACATAGCCCCGGCAAAGGTCGCCAAACGGGGCCGATGGGCGTCTTGGTTTCAATTGAGGCGCCCACCCCGACGCCTTGAAACTGGACCCCGCTCCGGGTTATCCATCCAGCACGCTACGACGGAGATCGCTGGTGCGCTGTCTCGCTCTCAACGCCTCATTCGAGCCGCTGACCATGGTTCCCACGCGGCGCGCCCTTCGGCTGGTCATCGAAGGCAAGGCGGAGATCGTCGAAGCCGACGGCGAAGAACCGATACGCAGCGCCCATCTGGAGATGCCGAGACCGGCCATCATCCGTCTGGTCCGCTTCGTCCACGTTCCCCGCCGTTTCCGCCGCCAGGTCACCAACACCTTCCTCTTCGCCCGCGATCACTACACCTGCCAGTACTGCGCCCGCTCGCAGGCGGTGCTCAAGCAGCGGGAATGCCTCACCCGGGATCACGTCATTCCGCTCTCGCGCGGCGGCAGCAACGACTGGACCAACGTGGTGACCGCCTGTTCGTCGTGCAACACGCGCAAGGGAAGCCGCCTCCCGGACGAGATCAGCATGCACCCGCTCCGGCCCCCGATGGAACCACACTTCGTCCACCTGTCGTGGGCGATCCGCCGGCTCACGGCCCCGCAGCTCAAGTACATCCGGATCTTCTACGGCGAGCAGGCGCTCGCCGCCATCAAGCCGCACTGACCCTCAAGGCACCACGAACGTGACCGTGGTCGCCGTCGGCAGATCGTCGCGCGGGCCCCGTCCCAGGATCAACTGCTGGAAGAAGCCGCGATCGGGATCGCCGGCCGTGCCGGACCGGGATTCGTCTTCACTGGCGATCGAAATCGAGAGGTTGACGGTGTAGTACCACTTTCCGGCCGCCAGCACCGGCGGGGCGAGCCGCACGTCCGCTCCCGCATACGCCTTGAGCGAATCGAGCGTCGCAAACTCGATGGTGCTGTCCCGGCGACCGGCGATGCGCTCGGTGTACCGGAACACGTCCATGACCGGCACCTGCTGGATGAAGTCGTCCCACTCGGACGGCGACCGACCCTTGTCGAACAGGAACTGCGACTGCCAGAGCTGCACCGACCAGTGCAGATGAATGACGTACGCGCTGTTCAGGGCCCCGAGCCAGCGCGGATCGTCGAAGAGATTGCTGACGTGCACGACCAGGCTCGGGATCGCGGTCCCCTGCCGGCTCAACGTCGCCGATATCCGCGCATGCGCCTGCGCCGACGCCGTCGAAGCGGCGCCAACCATCAAGGCGGCGAGCAGGTACCGCGTCCGTCGCATCGGATGCCTAGAAGCGGTGCCCGAACACGATCTGGAACCGGACTCCGCTCGACAGCACCAGCGATTTCGCGAGATACAGTCCCAGGTGCGGCGTGCTGATGCCGACCCCGAACTCCGATTGCCATTCGCCGATCGCCTGGATCCGGCCGCCCGGCACGCGGCCGGCGCTGTCACCCGCGAGCCAGGCGCTGGCGGCATCGCCCAGCACCACCAGTTCGGGGTTGTGGATGCCGATGTTGTAGCCGCCGAGCCGGGAAGTGAAGCGCAGCGGCAACTGGCGGCGGTACTCCACCTGGATCGCCATTTCGCGATCGCAGAGCGCGGGCAGGGCCGGATCGGCCTTGCGCCGGCGTTCGCAGTTGATGGCCCGGAAGTCGTAGCCGATCAGCGGGTCCGGGCCCCCGGCCGAGTGGCGGTTCTGGATGGTGAGTGGATCGCCGCCGAGATAGCCGGCGGCCGAAATCCGCGCCACGAGCCGCTGCACCGGATCGAGCCGGAAATAGCCGCGCAGATCGAAGTCGCCGTCGGTCGAGCCGTACCCGGTGGTCGGGATCGAGTCGCGGATGATGGTGGGCAGCGACACCGGCGAGATGTCGTTGCTCGAGGTGCGCCGGATCTGCGCCGCCAGATACCACGACAGCACCGGATGACGATTGGCGTTCCGCGCATCCCAACGGACGCCGGCCGAGAGGATGCGATATCGGCCGTCGTCAATGAGCGGATTCGGCCGCCAGGTTTCGGTGCCGCGGAAGAGTGAGAAGGCGTCGACGGCCAGCACGGTCGTCTGGCGGCTCGATTCCACTCCCGCGCTGATGCCGAGTTCGGCGGTGGGGCGGATTTCGGCCGACAGGCGGACGCCGCGCCACAGCAACCAGTCGCGATGGTCGCGCCGGAGGAAGAGGGCGCTGAGCGAGGATTCGAGCGCGCTGCCGGGCCGGTCCGCGGTCGCTTCGATCCGCGATCCGCCGGCGGCGCGCAGGGTGAACGGCAGCGAACCGCGATGGGTCCAGGCGCCGTCCAGATACCACCCCACCGCGGGCCGGCTGCCGCTGGGATCGCGCGCCGTACGGAAGATGCCGTAGCCATCGAGATGGAGCGAATCGTTCACCATGGGTGCCCACTCCGCCGTCGCTCCGAGTTGCAGCGGCGCCGCTTCGATCCGATTGTACGTGCCGATGCCCACATGGGGCGCCACGCGGGCGTCGCCCACGGAGATCGCGATATCGGATGTGAGGCGCGTGAGCGGACGCTTCGCGGGCTGCACGCTGAGCGTTCCGGCCGGAGCATGGTCGAGCGCCACCGGTTGGTCACATTGGCTGCGGCGTCCGGTGCTGGCGGCGGGGTCGACAGTCAGCCGGCCGCCGAGTACGATTACGTCGCCGGTAACCACGCCGGTCGCGGTGATACGGGCGTCGCCGTCGAGGACGACCAGTCGCCCGTCGATCCTGCCGTCAACCCGGACGGAGCCCCGATAGACCCCGACGTCGCCGCTGATCTTCACGTCCGCGGCTACCGGGAGGTCGCCGAAAACTCGGACCGCGGCCGGGCCATTGTAGATCGCCAGCGCCGCGGTGAGCATCGAATCGGAATAGCATCGTTGCTGCGACTCACCCGGCGGCCCGCCGATGTCGAGGGTCCGCACGGGATTCTGCGCCGCGGCGTCATTGCGGCACAGCGTCATCGCTGCGGCCGCGACGACCATCGCACCGAGTATGGGTCTCATTCGCCACCTCCGCGGATGCCCAACCGCCGCATCCGCCGGTACAGGTTGCCACGATCGGTCTTCAGCAAACGCGCTGCTTCGGCGATGTTCCCGCCGGCGGCGACCATCGCGCCGCTGATCAACTCCCGTTCGGCATCGTCCAACCGCTCGCTCAGGCCCCGGCCGTCGCCGGCAAAGACGGCCGGCGATTCCGGTGCCGGCGCCGGTGCCGGTGTGGTGACGGCACTCGCCGCGCCGGTGCCCGTCAGCACCCGGGGCACCAGTTCGCCGGTGACCTCGTCGCCACCCACGATCGACAGCCGCTCGACGATGTTCGCCAGCTCGCGCACGTTCCCCGGCCACGCATAGCGCGCCAGTGCCGCCAGCGCGTCGTCGGTGAAGCGCGGTGGATGCCGCGGCCGCAGCCGCGCGGCAAGGTGCGCCACCAGTTCGGGGATGTCTTCCAGGCGGTCGCGCAGCGGCGGTACGTCGATCGGGAAGACGTTGAGTCGGAAATAGAGATCTTCGCGGAAAGCCCCCGCGGCAACCGCTTCGGCGAGCCGCCGATTGGTCGCCGCCAGTACCCGGATGCTGACCCGCTGGCTCCGCTCGGCGCCGATTCGCTGGATTTCGCCGCTTTCGAGGACGCGCAGCAGCTTCGCCTGCGCTTCGAGTTGCAGGTCGCCCACTTCGTCGAGGAAGAGGGTTCCGGTGTCCGCCAGTTCGAAGCGGCCGATGCGGCGGTCGGTTGCGCCGGTAAATGCGCCGCGCTCGTGGCCGAACATCTCGCTCTCGACCAGATCGCGCGGAATCGCGGCGCAGTTGACCGAGACGAACGGCGCGCGCGCTCGCGGCGAGTAGCGATGAATCGCATTGGCAACCAGTTCCTTGCCGGTACCCGATTCGCCGCCGATCAGCACCCGCGCGTCGGTCGGAGCAACCTGGGCGATCAGTTGCCGGACCTGTTCGATGGCGGGACTCGAACCGACCAGCGTGGGCTGGGGCCCGAGCGCCTGGCGCAGCGCCCGGTTCTCGGCCTGGGTGCGTACCAGCGTCTCCGCCGAACGCACCGCGACCAGCAGCGATTCGGGCGCCAGCGGCTTCTCCAGGAACTGGAAGGCGCCCATCTGAATGGCGCGAACCGCATCGGCCAGTTGCGCCTTGCCGCTCATCATGATCACCGGCACGTCACGATCGGTGGCCCGGATCCGCTCCAGTGTCGCGAGCCCGTCCGGTCCAGGCGGCATCATCAGGTCGAGCAGGATCAGATCCGGTCGTTCGGCGGGAATTGCCAGCAAGGCGGCGTTGCCGTTAGCCGCCTCGGCGACGTCGAACTGCTCCGATTTCAGAAGCGCGCCGACCATCCGCCGGATGTTGCT
>JBOHRZ010000038.1:0-13050 GCA_050732975.1 Gemmatimonadales bacterium | reverse complement strand
AGGAGCGGCTCGACAAGTCGCTCGAAGCCGGCAAGGAGGCGCTCCGCACCGGCGACTCGGGCGCGATCCGAACCGCACTCGACGAACTCAATGTCGCCTACTCGGCCGCTGGTGCATCGCTTTATCAAAACGCATCGGCAAGCGGCACAGAGCCGCCGGCCGGGGCGGCCCCGGAGGGCGGCGAAGCGAAGAAGGAAGAACCGGTCGAAGCCGACTACGAGATCGTGGATGAAGGCAAGAAATGAGGTCGCGACGGGAACGACCACACGCGCATCCGTGTATAATTGAAGCCAGGAGATGATGGGCATCCGGTGAGGTGCCCCCTGATTGATAACCTTTTGCATGTGGAAACGGAGACATGTCCACGCGTTCACGAAACTGGATCAAGTTCGGCGCCCTCGTGGCGCTGGCGTTCGTGCTCGGTCTGTTCTTTGCCGGGCTGCTTGATTTCCCCCGCACCGGTCTCGCCCAGGAACGTGCCGCTCACACTCCGATCGTCAAGGTAGACGCTCCGCGGATTCCGGCCGCGCGGGCGCTTGTCGATCTCAGTGACGCCTATGCCGCGGTAGTCGACGCGGTGCGGCCGTCCGTCGTCTATATCGAATCCGACACGCCGATTTCCCAGGACGATCAGTCCCAGATCTTCGGACAGCTTCCGCCAGGATTCCGTCAGCTCATGCCACAAGGCCCGACCCAGGGCCAGGGCCGTCGGCAGCAGCCGAACGATGCGCCGCAGTATGAACACAGCAGCGGATCGGGCTTCATCGTCTCGAACGATGGCTACATCCTGACCAATAATCACGTCATCGACGGCGCGAGCAAGGTGACGGTGAAACTGCTCGATGGCCGGTCATACACCGCCAAGATCATCGGCACCGACAAGAACACCGACATTGGCGTGCTCAAGATCGATGCGACCGGGCTGGTGCCCGCCGCGCTCGGCTCATCCGACGCGACCAGGGTCGGCGAGTGGGTACTGGCGATCGGCAATCCGCTCGGTAACGAACTGACGTTCACCGTGACCCAGGGCATCGTCAGCGCCAAGGGCCGGACCCAGCTCGATCTCGGCGACAACAACAATCCGAAGCGGATCCAGGACTTCATCCAGACTGACGCCGTGATCAACCGCGGCAACTCGGGCGGGCCGCTTATCAACGCCCGCGGTGAAGTGATCGGTATCAACTCGGCGATCGCGTCCGGCACCGGGTATTACACCGGCTATGCCTTTGCGGTCCCGATCGACCTCGCCCGCAAGGTGATGGACCAGCTCGTCGCGCATGGTCATGTGGAGCGCGCCGGCCTGGGTGTCATGGTCACCGACGCAACGCCTGCCGACGCCGCGTATCTCGGTCTGCCGTCCATCAGCGGCGTGGAGGTTTCGCAGTGGCCGGACAGCGGTGCATCGCCCGCCAGGGAAGCGGGACTCCAGCTCGGTGACGTGATCATCGCCATCGACGGGCAACCGGTGAAGTACGTCTCGCAATTGCAGCAGAACGTCGGCTTCCGTCACCCCGGCGACGTGGTGAAGGTCGAAGTCGCCCGCAAGGACGGCCATCATACCTACAACGTCCGGCTCGCTTCGCAGGATGGCAAGCCGGCCGCGGGGGACGACACCGCCGCTGATCACACCAATGCGGACAACGTGAGCAATGTCAGCAAGACGGCGCTCGGCGTTGTCACCGAGCCGCTGACGGCCGCGATGGCCTCGGCGCTCGGCTTGCCGGCATCAACACACGGTCTGCTGGTGGAGAGCGTGATCGACGGCACGCCAGCGGTGAACAGGTTCTGCTACGCCGAAGCGCAGGGGCAATGCGGTCCGCCCGACGTGATCACGTCGATCGAGGGCAAGCCGGTGCGCACCCAGGCCGATCTCAAGTCGGCACTGGCGGGAGCCGTCCACGGCGTCGTGACGCTCGACATCGTCAACGCAGGACCCGACAAGGATCATCCGCATACACACGTGATGCGGCTGAGTCTCAGATAGCAGGAGAGCAAGAGAGAAAGCCTGTCCCGAGCGAATGCGAGGGAAGAAAAAGAGAGAAGGTGGCTCCGTGAGGGGCCACCTTCTCTCCGCTTAAGGGGTCGTTCTCTCCTTCTCTCGTTCTCTCCTTTTCTCCTTCTCTCCTGTTACTTCGCCGGCATGTCAATGTGCTGCTTCCTGGCTTCCGTGCCCCACCAACTCCAGCCCCAGCCAACCGCCTTGTGATTGATGAACACCACGGGACTCATCTTCCGCCACGGGATTGAGTCGATGGGGTTCGCCCCGGACCGGGCGTAGAACTGGATCTCCCACTGCTTTCCGGCGGTGAGATAGCTCGTCGTAGTGTGGGGTTTGTCGCCGATCAGGACGGACGCCGAATCGCTGGAGATACCCAGCGTCAGTTTGTCGAGGCGGGCATCGCCGCAAGCGGCAAGCAGCAGCAGCGCCGAAACGCAGGTGACACGCACGGTCGCGGGACGCATCAGCGGGAACTCCGGTTCGAGACGGCGGAAAACTACAAGGAGAGAAGGAGAAAAGGAGAGAAGGAGAGACGACCCCTCCCGGTGCTACTTTTCGGCCGGCGAACGTGGCGGAACTGGTAGACGCGCAGGACTTAGGCTCCTGTGGGGAAGCCCGTCCGGGTTCGAGTCCCGGCGTTCGCATCCGCGGTCAGGCAGCGGCCGGATCCGGGCACGGATTGTCACGGCTCCCCACGATCGCCGCCGGTGCATTATCTTTGCCTGGTAATCCCGAAAGTGATCCTGCCAGTCGCTTCGCCGCTGGGCGGTTGCGCCCGGCGCCTTCGTCACAACCCCCAGCGTGTTCCGAAGCGGGGCTGCGGTGAACAACACCCGACCACATTGGACAAGGGGCGCATGAGCGGTACTACGGTTTCATTCCCGAAACAGGGCGCGGAAGAGTTCGTCCGCGACGTCAAGCGCGGCGTCGCGGACTATTTCGCGGAGACCGGACGGTCGATGAAGGCGAATTGGTCGATGCGCGCCAAGACGGTCATCCTGCTCGCGCTGGTAGTGGTGCCGTACGTCGCGATTCTGTCGAACCGGCTCTCGCTGCTCGCCATGCTGGGCTGCACGGTCGTGATGGGGATCGGCATCGCCGGGATCGGCTTCGGCATCTCCCACGATGCCCTCCACGGCGCCTACGCCAACAGCCCGTTCGTCAACCGCCTGCTCGGCACCTCGCTCGATCTCATCGGCGGCAACAGTTACATGTGGAAGCTGACGCACAACGTCATCCACCACACCTACACCAACATCGAGGGCGTCGACGAAGATATCGACTTCGCGCCGTTTCTCCGCCTGTCACCCCACTCGCGCCATCAGTGGCAACACCGCTTCCAGCACCTGTACGCGTTCGCGGCATACAGCACGGCGACGCTGTTCTGGGTCTTCGTCAAGGACTACCGCTACTTCCTCAAGCGCGACCTCGGTCCGTACAAGAACAAGCAACACCCACCCGGCGAAATCGCGCTGCTGTTCGTCACCAAGGCAGCCTTTTACGGCTGGACCATTGTGCTGCCGTTGTTGATTCTGCATGTGACCTGGTGGCAGTTTCTGATCGGCTTCCTCACCATGCAGATGACGGCGGGGCTGATCCTCGGCGTGGTCTTCCAGCTTGCCCATGTGGTGGAAGGCACCGAGTTCCCGCTTCCGGATCAGAGCGGCACGATGGAGAGTGCCTGGCTGCTGCATGAGATGCGGACCACCGCGAACTTCGCTCCGGATAATCGCCTGGTGGGATGGTACGTCGCGGGGCTCAATCACCAGATCGAGCACCACCTGTTTCCGAAGATCTGCAGCGTACACTACCCCGCCATCAGCCGGATCGTCCGTCGCGCCGCGGCGGCGCACGGAGTTCCCTACCACGAACATCCGACGCTCATTGCCGCAATCCGATCGCATTACCGCATGCTGAAACGGCTGGCCCAGCCGCTCCCGATCGAGGCGCAGCTCACATAAGTCCTGCCGGCGCCGCGGTCAGGGATGTTTTGTCAGCAGCAACTTGCGGATCCAACCTTCGCCGCCGGCGCCCTGCACGTGGGCGAAGCCGTTGCGGTCGTCGCCGAGGTAGACCAGTTCGTCATTCCGGTTGACACGAGTCACCACGCGGGAACTGTCCGCGGCATCGGCGTATACCTTCACGCTGTCGATCTTGGTTGCGACGACATCGCCTTCACCGAACGGCGGCGGCGCGTCGTGTGCGCCGGCGGCGGCGGGTGATCCGTGGGCGGGCTCGACGGCAGCGCTCGGCGTCGCGGTGCGCGAGGGGGCAGACGAGGGAGCGGCGGTTGCACGGCTGGGACTCGCGGCGATTCCGGCGCCGCTCCGGCCACCGGGAGCCGACGGTGCGAGGCACCCCGTCGGCGCTTCGCCTGCCGCCATGGCCCGTGCCTTGAATGCGGCGCCGAAATCGACGGTCTGCGGCCCCTTCACGCCGGGGATCGTCGCCTGCGCGAAGCGAATCTTCACCGCGCCGGCGACAATCGTTTCGGAGACGTCAGCGACTTCGAACGATCCCTGACTGGCGGCACCGGCCTGCGCGCCGGTCGTCGGCCGGGCGCTCTATCCGCTCGAAACGAAGCTGCTGCACCGCTACATGACGGCGCTGCACCTTGACCATCTGCCGTCGACGCTCGCTGGCTATCTCTCCTCGCTGGTGACGCCGACGCTGGAGAGCCAGCGCCGGGGCGGCGCCATCGCGGTCAAGTTCGAGGCGGCGTACCTTCGTCCACTCGACTTCGATGCCGCATCGCCCGAGGACGCGGCGCGGATCTATGCCCGGTATGCCAGCGGTGGCATTCCGACCCACGCCGAGTACAAGACGCTGGAAGACTTCCTGTTCCGGTACATCGCGCGCGACGCCGGCCGGCTTGGCATGGCGGTGCACATCCATTCCTTCGACGGCTTCGGCGGCTTCTATCGCTCCGCCGGTAGCGATCCCATCCTGCTCGAATCCGCCTTCAACGACTCTACCCTGCGCGGTACCAATTTCGTGATCCTTCATGGTGGCGGGAATGCCTGGCCGCACACCGCGACCATGCTCTGGAAGCCGAACGTCTACGCCGACATCTCGATGATGACGATCGCGTATCCACCGTCGCAGCTGGCGCAGGTCCTTTCGATGTGGCTGGCGCAATGGCCTGACCGGGTTCTCTTCGGTTCCGACGCGTTCGGCTCGCCGCCCGATGCCGGCTGGGAGGTGCCGGCGTGGGTGGCGACCCACGCGGCGCGCCGCGCGCTGGGTCTGGCACTCACCGGCATGATGCGTACCGGCGAGGTGACCCGGGCCAGGGCTGAGACGCTGGCCGTGATGGTGCTGCGCGGGAATGCGGCCCGGCTATACCATCTGAAACCATAGTTCCCGATCAGGGCGTGATGCGCGCCCCGGCGCTGAAATAGCTGCGGCCGCTCACCTTGCCGGTCGGTGCATCGAAAGACGTCGCGGTGTAATAGATCAGGCTTCCGCCAGTCTGGTGGCCGAACTCCCCGGTCACCCGGATCCGCCCGATACGGTACCAGGCGCCGAGAGAGAGATTGGTGCGCGAGACGCCGGCAGTCTCGGCGTCGGACCCATTGACGGTCTCGCCGTCCTGAACAAGGCTGGCGGAATATGTGTACGACCCGCTGTAGTGGTCGACGCCGAGTCCGGCATTGATGCCGAAGCGGCCGATCACCTTTGACGCTGTCACCCGCCAGCTGTTGACTCCGACGTCGAGCGCGTTGATGTCCATCTCCATGAGGCCGCCACCAGTGGTGGCAAGGCCGGACGCGCTGTAGGCCGCCATCGGCACCCAATGATGCATGATGGTGAAGGCGATTCCAGGCGATGTGGCCGTTTCGGAGATCACGCCGAGTCGCAGTCCGAGGTCGACGCTCCAGGGACTTGCAGCGCGGGCGCTCCACCCGTTCGGCGCGGGATCAGGAAGGTGGGTCACGCCACCGATCACATCGACGCCCAGGGCGCGCGCCGTCCCGGACCCGACGCCCTTGAGGACCCGCACCGCGCCATCCAGCGAGACCGACGCCGTTCGTGATGTTGAGGTCGGCACGTTGGTAGTCGGCGTGGACTGGTCGGTGACCAGCGATGTGGCCCCGATCTCCGGCGTCACGGTGTTGATGCCGTGAACCTGGACGGAAACCGATACTGAGCTGCTCGCACCCAGCGGCCCGCCCTCGCTGGCGACACCCTGATCGGCGGCGACCTGATCGCCCCGTGCCACCATGAAATACTGTCCGATGTCGTGCGACTTCTCGGCAGCATCGGTGAGACGGCTGTCGCCGAACCCATAATAGCCATCATCACACGCGGCAACGGCAACGGATCCGAGCACCACCGCGACCTTGAACGCGCTGCCGACCAGGTTGTTGAACGACGTCATCCTGACCTCCGGTTGGATCGTTGCCGGAAGTCTCGCTGAGCCGGATCAAGTGGCAGTCAAGGCGCCGCCGGCCTGGTGCCGGCCGCCCGCAACCGACAGTCGGATCCGGCGGCAAACCGTCATGGGACTGTCATCAGCGTGTCATCGGCGGCGCTAGCCGGCGGCAGGCCCGCTGCGTACCGTGAGAGTGTCGCCATCAGGAGCGTTTGATGCGTCGCTTCAGCCTCGCCGTCCTGTTCGTCGTCGTTCCGGTCGTCGCCCATCCGCAGGGCGCACCGCGCCTGGAGCCGCTGCCGATGCCGCCGGCACTGGCGAAGCTCGACTTCGCGCTTGAAATCAACACCCGGGATCTCCTCTACACCCGCTGTGGCGTGGTGCTCTTCGATGCCGGCGAGAACCAGCTGGTCTGCATCGATCCGGCCTCCGGCATCGAACGGCGCGCCGGACGCGAGGGTGAGGGCCCCGGCGAGTTTCGGACCGCGCGGGGACTGGCGGCGTTGGCGAACGGCAGCGTTCTGGTCAGCGACTTCGAGAACCGCCGCCTGACGCGGGTCACGCCGGATTGGAAGATCGGAATGAGCACCCGGGTCGGAATGCAAATCACCGAGCTCCATCGTCCGACCGGTGACAGCGTTCTCACCCTGGGCGGTGCAACGGGCCGCGACCTGGTCGCGGTTTCGCTGCACGATGGCGGCTCGAGCACGCGCTTCGCGCCGACGGCCTCCGATTCGACCGGCGTCTTCCATACCGAATACCACGACCTCACCGGGTGCTATCTGGTGCCGAGACGGCGAGGCGGATGGTACGTGGGTTCACCCTGGAAGTACCGCATCCTGATCGTCGATGAGCACGGTATCAAGCAAGCGACCTTGAGTCGCGACCTCCCCGACGAAATGCCGTCCGACCGAGAGGTCGCCGATTTCAAACGGCAGATGCTCAAGCTCAATCCTCAGATCTCGGCAGAGGTGCTCGCCCGATTCGTCACAGAGCGAGCGAAACAGCCGGATATGGCGATTGCCGCTCCACCGGTTGAAGACGATCAGGGCAGGCTCTGGGTGCCAACGTCGCGGGTGCGAAAGGATAGCACCGAAGTCGACGTCTTTGACGCACGGCAGCGGTTCCTCGGCACGGTCCGGATGCCAGGGCACGTCGATGCCCTCGCGGCACGGAGCGACGAACTCGTCGCGCTGGTCGACTATGCCGGCGGTGACCGCGACGGCTTCCAGGGAGTGCTTCGCTACCGGATCCGATAACGCCTGCCGTTGCGACCCGCGTCATGGCCGCGTGACGCGTCCGATACAACAGCGTGATGCGCGGTGATAACTTGGTTGGCACTCCACCAACCCGGAACACGTACCGTGCCAATCCATCCGTCTGCGATCACGGCCATCCGATTGGGCGCCCTCTGCGCCGCGGCATCGATCACCGGTTGCGCCGGCCATCCGAAGGCCGAAAGCCTCAAGACTGCGACGCCGATCAAGCACCTGGTGATCATCTTCAGCGAAAACATCTCCTTTGACCACTACTTCGCCACCTATCCAGTGGCGCAGAATCCGCCGGGTGAACCGGCATTCACCGCGGAACCGGGAACTCCGGCCGTCAACGGCCTGAGCGGCGACCTGCTGACCCGCAACGGCAACTTCACCAACACGATCAACGGCAAGGTGGCCAGCAATCCATTCCGGATCGATCGCAGCCAGGCCGCGACATCGGATCAGTCGCACTACTACACGGCGGAGCAACTGGCCTTCGACGGCGGCGCGGCCGATCGCTTCCCCAGCTTCACCGGCCAGGGCATGCCGGGTGGCACCGGTGCGTTTTCGACGCCGGCCGTCGTGATGGGCTACTACGACGGCAATACCGTCACCGCGCTGTGGAACTACGCCCAGCATTTCGCCATGAGCGACAACGCGTACAGTGACGTCTACGGTCCCTCGACGCCGGGAGCGATCAACCTGATCTCGGGCCAGACGAACGGCATGGTGATCACCACGAGCAGGGATTCGACCTACTACGTTCACGACGGACAGGGCGGCCTCACCATGATCGGCGATGCGCAGCCCGCGGGCGACAGTTGTTCGTTCCCGTTCGACCTGGTGACGTTCTCGGGAAAGAACATCGGCAACCTGCTCAACGAGGCGGCCGTGAGCTGGGGCTGGTTCGAGGGCGGCTTCGACCTCACGCGCACCAATGCCAACGGAACCACCGGCTGTCTCCGCAGCACCCATTCCGACAACGTCCTTCTTGCGCCCACCGACTACCTGCCGCACCATGAGCCGTTCCAGTACTATCCCGGCACGGCCAATCCGAAGCATCTGCGGCCCGCGTCGACCGCGGCCGTCGGGCACAGCGGAGATGCCGCGAATCATCAGTACGATCTCCGCGACTTCTTCGCCGCCGTAAGCGCCGGCAACTTTCCCGCGGTGTCGTTCCTCAAGGCCTCGGCATTCCAGGACGGTCACGCGGGGTATTCGGACCCGCTCGACGAGCAGACGTTCATGGTGCAGACGGTGAACTTTCTGGAACAACGTCCAGAGTGGGCCAGCACAGCGATCATCATTCTGTATGACGACTCCGACGGCTGGTACGATCATCAGATGGCGCCTGTTACCAATGCGTCGTTCTCCAAGGCCGATCGCCTCAACGGGCCGGCCGCGTGCGGCATCAAGGGCAAGGGGGCCACGCCCGAGCTTCCCGGCGTCGCTGGGATCGGGCCGGTCGAAGGCCGCTGCGGCCCGGGAATGCGGCAGCCGTTGCTGATCATTTCGCCCTGGGCCCGGGCCAACTTCGTCGATCATACGGTGACCACGCAGTCATCCGTGCTGCGGTTCATCGAGGATAACTGGCTCGGCGGCAAGCGCATCGGCGGCGGATCGTTCGACGCGACGGCCGGAACGTTCAACGCGATGTTCGACTTCACGGGGGCGGGAACGACGCCGGTGCTGTTCCTCGACGACACGCTGGGCACGCCCGTCACCAAGCCGTCGGGCCGCACCCCGCAATAGCTGTGCAGCGAAAACACCCGTCCCTGCGAGGCCGCGTTCGGGTCGCGGCGCGCGCGACAGCTCTGGTGCTGCTGGCCGCCGTATCGGCGTGCGCCCGCCGGCCGAGCCACGACATGTCCGGCATCAACCCGCATCCCGTTCGCCTGGTCCGTCCCGCGGCCGGCCCGCTTTCACCGGTGGCGCAACTTGGCCAGGAGATTTTCGTCGACCCCGGCCTGTCGGCGTCGGGAACGATATCGTGCGCAACCTGTCACAGCCCGGGGCACGCATTCGGCCCGCCCAACGATCTGGCGGTACAACCGGGCGGGAAGAGCGGGCACGACCAGGGATCGCGAGCCGCGCCGAGCCTGCGCTATCTCGACCGGGTACCGGATTTCAGCATCGGCCCCGAAAATGCCACCGTCGAAAACGTCAAACTGATGCCGACCGCTGCGCGCGCTGCAGACGTGCCGCGCACCAGAAAGGCGGCCGGGTCGGCCGCGGCGGGCGCCATGGTACCGCAGGGCGGGCTCTTCTGGGACGGGCGTGTCCATACCCTGCAGCAGCAGGCAGCGGTTCCTCTGTTCAATCCGGTCGAGATGGCCAACGCCAGCGCCGAATCGGTCGCCGGCCGCCTTCGGCGCGCCGCTTACGGGCCGGAATTCGTGCGGCTCTTCGGTGCCGGTGCGATTGCCACGCCGCAGCGCCTCGTCGACGAAGCGATGTTCGCCGTGGCGCGCTTTCAGGTCGAGGACCCGGCTTTCCACCCCTACGACAGCAAGTACGATGCGTATCTCGAAGGTCGCGCGGCACTATCGCCGGCGGAATCGCGCGGCCTCGCGGTGTTCGAGGACCCCGGAAAGGGAAACTGCGCCGGCTGCCACCTCGACCAGCCAGCCCCCGACGGCATGCCACCGGCATTTACCGACTATCAATACGAAGCGCTGGGCGTGCCGCGCAACACCCAACTCCTGTTGAACCGCGATCCGGCCTACTTCGACCTGGGACTCTGCGGCCCGATCCGGACCGACCTCGCGGCGCTGCGGCAGTACTGTGGCATGTTCCGGACGCCGTCGCTGCGCAATGTCGCCACCCGGAAGGTCTTCTTTCACAATGGGGTGTACCACACGCTCGCGGACGTGCTGCGATTCTACAATCTGCGCGATGTCGATCCCGCCGCGATCTTCCCCGCCCCGCACCACGGCGCCCCCCTCTCGGACCGGTTCAATGACCTCCCCACTGCGCTTCGCGGCAACGTCGACACGCTCGACGCACCATTCGGGCGCCGTCGCGGCGCCGCGCCGCCGATGACAGAAGCGGAGCTAGACGACCTGATCGCCTTACTCGGCACGCTGACGGACGGGTATCCCCGGTAGTTACCGCCGTGCAGGCCGGTCCCGATCTGCGGTTAGCTTCAAGGCGCTGCGCACCGTGCGCGCTGTCCTCTCGCCAAGGTTGTCATCATGACGATCAACCGCTTCAGGTGGTCGGGTATCGCCGCGGCGTGCGTCGCGGTCGCCACGCAGGCTCGCGCGCAGACTGCCCTGCCGGCAACGATGCAGAGCGCGATCGACAGCGCGGCCCGCGAGGTGCTGGCCCGCACCGGCGCGCCGAGCGCGTCGGTCGCCGTGGTCCGGGATGGCAGAGTGGTGTTCGCTGCGGCGTATGGCATGACTCATCTGGAGCCGGCGCTTCAGGCCACGCCCGCGATGCGCTACAGCATCGGGTCGGTGAGCAAGCAGTTCACCGCAACCGCGATGCTGCTGCTCGCCGAGCGCGGCAAGGTGTCGCTCGACGACAAGGTCGGCCGATGGCTTCCCGACCTTACCCGCGCCAATGAGGTGACCATCCGGCAGATCCTGTCGATGACCAGCGGATACCAGGACTACTGGCCGCAGGACTACGTGATGCCGACGATGCTCAAACCGACCACGGCGCGCGCCATTGTCGATGAGTGGGCGAAGAAACCGCTCGACTTCGAGCCCGGCACCCAGTGGCAGTACAGCAATACCAACTATGTCATCGCCGGGCTGATCATCGAGAAGGCGAGCGGCATGCCACTGGTGAAGTTCCTGCAGCAGGAAATCTTCACGCCGCTGCGCCTGGAATCGGTGAGGATCATCGACGACTCGGCGCTGGGGCCGAGTGATCCCGAACGCTACCTGCGGTACGCCCTCGGTCCGCTCCGGCCGGCGCCCAAGGAAGGGCGCGGCTGGCTCTTCGCGGCGGGCGAGCTGGCGATGACGCCGAGCGACCTGGCGCGGTGGGACGTTTCGGTGATCGACCAGCGGATCCTCAAGCCGGCGTCGTACCGGACCCAGCAGACCGACAACCTGCTGCGCAACGGCGTGGGGACCGGTTACGGTCTCGGTGTGCAGGTCGGGATGGCGAACGGCCACCGGCTCATCTCGCACACCGGTGAGGTCTCCGGCTTCACGACCTACAACGGCATCTATCCGGACGATCATGCCGCGATCGTGGTGTGCGTCAACCAGGACGCATCCAGCGCGTCGGGTCAGATCGCCGGGCGGATTTCGGCGCTCCTCTTCGCCATCACAGATACCGGTTCCGCCCAGAGCGTGGCCCAGACCAAGCGGATCTTCGAGGGACTGCAGCAGGGGCGGATCGACCGGTCGCTCTTCACCGCCGATGCCAACGCCTATTTCAGCGATCAGGCCGTGGCCGATTTCGCATCGAGTCTTGGGCCCCTCGGCGCGCCCGAGGTGGCCCTGGCCAGCCAATCACTCCGTGGTGGGATGACCTTCCGGGCTTTCCGGGTCCGGGCGGGCGGCAAGGCGATGGTCGTGACGACGTTCACCATGCCGGACGGAAAGCTCGAACAGTTCCAGGTCATCCCGCAGTAAGGGCGGACGCTTCAGCGCTGGCGGATCGGCCCGGCGCCGCGTAGCTTGCCCCTGCGCCTCCCATCCGCTTTCCGGACGCCATGGACCTGCGCCAGCAACTCGAACAGCATTTCGGCAGCACCTACACCATCGAGCGTGAGCTCGGTGGCGGCGGCATGTCGCGCGTCTTTGTCGCCGACGAAGTACGCCTCGGGCGCATGGTGGTCATCAAGGTCCTGAGCCCCGATCTCGCCCAGGGCCTCAACGCGGAACGATTCGACCGCGAAATCAAGCTGGCCGCATCCCTGCAGCAGGCGAACATCGTCCCGCTGCTGGTGGCCGGCGAAGTGGCAGGGATTCCCTGGTTCACAATGCCATTTGTCGAGGGCGAGTCGCTGCGGCACCGGCTGGCGCACGGAGCGATGCCGATTACCGAGGTGGTCGGCATCCTGCGCGACGTGACCCGCGCCCTCGCCTACGCGCACGCCCGCGGCGTGGTGCACCGCGACATCAAGCCCGACAACGTGCTCCTGTCCGGCGGTGCCGCGGTGGTCACCGATTTCGGTATTGCAAAGGCCATCAGCGCCTCGCGCACCGCCGCACCCGGCGCCACGCTGACGCAGCTCGGCACCTCGATCGGCACGCCGGCCTACATGGCGCCCGAGCAGGTGGCCGGTGACCCCGATATTGATCATCGCGTCGATCTCTACGCGCTGGGCTGCATGACGTTCGAGCTGCTCACCGGCCAGCAGCCGTACGCCAATCGCACCCCGCAGAAAATGCTCGCGGCGCATCTCAGCGAGGCGGTGCCGTCGGCGTCAGCGCTGCGGCCGGAAACCCCGG
>JBOHRZ010000037.1:0-13261 GCA_050732975.1 Gemmatimonadales bacterium | reverse complement strand
GCCGCGATGATCAGCGCACCGAACCGGACATCGGCGGCGCGGCATCCCGACGCGGCGCGCGAACGCCGCGACATGGTGCTGCACCTGATGGCGGACCAGCGTCGGATCAGCCGCGCCGTGGCGGACCGCGCCGTGCGGACCGGGCTGACCACCGGCGAGCATCCGACGCCGTCGCTCGACGGGCGCTACTTCCGTGATTATGCGGCGTCGAACGTTCCGCGTGGCGTCCCCGCGCGTGGGGGCGCGATCTACACCACGCTCGACCCCGACATGCAGCGGGCAGCGGAGCACGCCGTGGCCGTGGCGACGGCCCGGTGGCGTTCGCCGGATGTTCAGGTCGCGGTGGTTGCCATCGATCCGCGCACCGGCGACGTGCTGGCCATGGTCGGCGGCCGCGATTATGGCCGGTCGCAATTCAACCGGGCCACGGAGGCAGAGCGCCAGCCGGGGAGCGCATTCAAGCCCATCGTGGCGCTCGCGGCCCTCGATCCGCACAATGCCCGGGCTGCGCAGTTCACGCTGGCTACCACGGTGGCCGACGAGCCGTTGACGGTGAACATGCCGGAGGGGCCGTGGCAGCCGGCGGACTACGACCAGGGATTCCGCGGTCCGGTCACGGTACGCGAAGCGATGGAGCAGTCGCTCAACGTGCCGTTTGCCCGGATCGGCATGGCCGTCGGCCCGGATCGCGTGGTGTCGCTCGCGAAGCGGATGGGCATCACCAGCCCGTTGCGGGCGGTGCCGAGCATCGCGCTGGGCAGTTCGGAAGTCACGTTGCTCGAGCTGGCTCGCGCATACGGCGTGCTGGCGAATGAAGGGAACCTGGTGCCGACCCGCACCATCCTGGCGGTGTCGGTTCCGAACGCGGCGCGACCGGTCCGCATCGACACCACGGTCGTACCCCGCGAAATCGTCGACTCCGGAGTGGCCTATCTCGTGACGTCGGCGCTGGAGGGCGTGGTCACCCATGGAACGGGACACGCGCTCAACCAGGATGGACGCTACGGCCAGATCGCCGGGAAGACGGGCACCTCCAACGATTGGCGCGACGCCTGGTTCATGACCTATACGCCCGACCTGGTGGTGGGCGTCTGGGTCGGCTTCGACGATGGCCGGTCGCTGCGGATGCCGGGCGCCACCGCGGCGCTGCCGGTGGCGGCCACGTTCCTCGCCCAGGTGACGCCGGACGGCGGATGGCCCGACTTCGAACGGCCCGACGGAATCGTGTACGCGTACGCCCCGGCTGGCGACAGCGACGAGATCGATTGCGGCCGGCGGGAGGTCTTCCTGCGCGGCACGGCGCCGCCGTCACAGGGGTGCTCCGCATTCGACGTTCCGGCGCTGCGACAGATCGAACAGTGGAGTTCGCAGATGGAAGAGCGCGCCGCACGATGGCTGGAACACATGGCGCGGCAGATCGCGCGGCAGGGAGGGCAATAGAAGCAGGGAGAGAAGTGAGAAGTGAGAAGTGAGAAGTGAGAAGTGGGAAAGCGGGGCGGGTCGCTGATCGCGAGCCGGCGTGAGCGTGGCGGGGGCTGGTGTCGGGTTTCGTGACGGCCGCACTGTATGGCATCTGGGCGGCATCGTTTTGAACACTGCGTCGGCAAGTTCAATGATCACAACAGATTCGATGATGGCGGGGATTCCGGGCAGCGGCGTTGGCTGTCGTGTTTCCGGGCATGGCCCGCAGCGTGCTTTCCGGGGAGGCATGAACGTCCTCGAAGCCTTCTGGACCCCGCTCCTCTCGATCGCCGCATTCGGCGATCCAACGATTGTCACGGACGACGCTTCCAGCGTTGCCCGCCGCGACCTTCTCTCCTTCCCTCCTTCGCTCCTTCCCTCCTTAGTCGTTACTGGCCACACGCCGCGGCGCGCTCCAGGAGGAGCTTGCGCTCCGCTTCGTTGGCGGTGAGTGACGCGGCCCGCTCGAACTCGACGCGCGCATCCGCGGCGCGGCCCAGCCGGCGGAGCAGATCGCCGCGGACACCCGGCAGCAGATGGTATGATCGTAGCGACGACTCCGCTACGAGGCGATCGACGAGGTCGAGACCCGCCTGGGGACCGAACGCCATGGCCACCGCGACGGCGCGATTGAGTTCGACGACCGGCGACGGCGTCAGCTCCGCGAGGGCGTCGTAGAGCGCTACGATCGCCTGCCAGTCAGTCTCGTCGGCGGTTCGCGCCCGGGCATGACAGGCGGCGATCGCCGCCTGCAGCGCGTATGGCCCCAGCGGGTGGCCGGTACGGGTGGCGCGATCGAGCGCCGCGAATCCGCGGCCGATCAGCAGATGATCCCAACGCGAGCGGTCCTGTTCGAGGAGGAGAATCGGCTCGCCGGCCGCGCCGGTGCGGGCGCCGAGTCGCGAAGCATGCAGCTCCATCAGGGCGACCAGACCGTGGATCTCGGATTCGGCTGGCGCGAGTTCGGCGACGATGCGTCCGAGCCGCAGCGCGTCGTGACAAAGTTCGGACCGGAACCATTGGTCGCCGGCCGTGGCCGAGTATCCCTCGTTGAAGACGAGATAGATGACGCTGAGCACCGGGGGGAGGCGGGCGGCAAGTTCGGTTCCCCGGGGAACCTCGAACGGCACCCGTGCCTCGGCGAGGGTCCGCTTGGCGCGGACGATCCGCTGGGCGATGGTGGCGACCGGGACAATGAAGGCACGGGCGATCTCTTCGGTGGTGAGGCCGCCGAGAAGACGCAGCGTGAGTGCGACGCGCGATTCGACGGCGAGGACCGGGTGGCAGGTGATGAACATCAGTCCGAGAAGATCGTCGCCGACCGGGTCGTCAATCGCGGAATCGAAGTCGGGCATGGCCGCCTCCCGCGCCGTCAGTTCGATGCCCAGTTCGGCGTGCTTGCGCTCCAGCATCCGCCCGCGCCGGATGGCATCGATGGCGCGGCGCTTGGCGGCGGTCATCAGCCAGGCCCCGGGATTGGCGGGGATTCCCGCGTCGGGCCACTGTTCGAGCGCAGCGACCAGTGCGTCCTGGGCGAGGTCCTCCGCGGTGCCGACGTCGCCGGCGTAGCGTGTCAGCGCGGCGATCAGACGCGACGATTCGATGCGCCAGACTGCTTCGATGGTGCTGCGGACGTCAGGCATGGCGGGGCAAGGTGAGAAGTGAGAAGTGAGAAGGGAGAAGTGAGAAGGACGCCTGCACTCCCTGCGGGTTTCCCTTCTCTCTTCTCTCTTCTCACTTCTCACTTTTCGAGGCTGCGCCGGCGGCCTTCTGCACGTCCGGCGGGAACTCACTCATCTCGAAGACCTGGCGAACCTCGACGATGTCGCCGTCGGCGGCGGGAACGCGGAGGGCCCAGGCGATCGCTTCGTCCCTCGACTTGACCTGGAGCATCCAGTAGCCGCCGAGCACTTCCTTGGCTTCGGCGAATGGGCCGTCGAGCAGCTTGGCCTTGCCGGCCGAGAATCCGACCCGGGCGCCGCTTGCGGGCGGGTGGAGGCCGTCGAGGGCGAGGAGGATGCCCGCCTTGCTCAGCTCCTGGTTGAACCGGGTCATCGCGGCGACGGCCTCGGCATCCGGGCGGAAGTTCGGGTCGGTCTTGCCGCCGCGGTAGGCATTGGGGATCATCAGCATCATGAAGCGCATGGTAGGCTCACGGTTCGGGTCAGAGCGTGGCGTCGGATCCGGCGTTTCCGGTGACGGCTGCCGCGCCTTCACCATCACGTCGAGCGGCGTGGCCGGAAATCGACATCGACAGAAGGAGAGAAGGAGGGAAAGAGGGAAGGAGGGAAGCTGTCTTTTTCCCTCTTTACCTCCTTCCCTCCTTCTCTCCTTTTCTCCTTACTACTGACGCGTCAGGGCTTCTTGGCCGTGGGCGGTAGCACGTCGTTCATTCGGAGATAGATCGCCGACTGGGAGTAGTGGTCGGCCCAATCGTTTACCGTTTCGATCATCATCGCGGCGCGGGTCACCTTCCGCCCACCGAAGAACGGCAGTTCGTCCGACAACTTCGAGTCGTCGACGCCCGCCAGCGCCGTATCGCAGAACGCGAAAGTTTCCTTGAGCCGGGCGACCAGCACGTCCTTGCTGTCGGTTGCGGCAACCTTGCTGCGCTCCGGCGCCTTCATGCCGCCGATGGCAGCGCAGAAGTAGTCGTTACCCTCCGCCAGGTGCGCGACGACATCACCGAAGCTCATCTGTGCCGGCGTCGGTTTGTAGTTGTAGTGCTCGGCGGGCATCGCGTCGGCGGCGGCAACGAGAATTCGGGCTTCCCGGGCCTCGGTCGCGCGGAGGGCCGTGGCGAGGGGGGCCTGGGCGGTGGCGAGGGCCGGGACGGCAGCGAGTACGGTGAGCAGGCTGGCTCGGGCGAACATGTGGTGTACCTCCGTGGAGTGAGCGGCGCGATGCGGGACGGTGTGAGCGTCCCCGGGGGGAGAATATACCGCGCACCGCCGGCGGCAAGGCTTTCGCGACCCTGCTGGTGCGGCGCCGGTGGTGCCACTACCGTGTGGGGATCGTGGCGCGCGATCGAGGTTCCCCGACGGGGAAGGGTGCGGCGGGACGACGGGTGGTGGCGCAGGTGTCGCGCGCGCTGCAGCATCGCAATTACCGCTTGTACTTCGCCGGACAGGGCACGTCGGTGGTGGGGACCTGGATCACCCGCGTGGCGACGAGCTGGCTGGTCTACCGGCTCACCGGTTCGGCGGCGCTGCTTGGTGTGGTGGGGTTCGCGGGCCAGGTTCCGGCGTTCGTGCTCGCTCCGTTCGCGGGCGTGTGGATCGATCGGACCAACCGGCGGCGATTGCTGGTGGTGACCCAGGCTCTGGCGATGCTGCAGTCGCTGGCGCTGGCGATCCTGGCGTTGAGCGGTACGATCGCGGTGTGGCACGTGCTGGCGCTGCAGCTCTTCCAGGGTTGCATCAACGCGTTCGACATGCCGGGCCGGCAATCATTCCTGCACGAACTGGTCGAGGATCGCGCCGATCTTCCCAATGCAATCGCGCTCAACTCGAGCATGGTGAACGGCGCGCGCCTGGTGGGTCCGACCATCGCCGGTCTGCTGATCGCGGCAACGGGGGAGGGCTGGTGCTTCCTGCTCGACGCCGTGAGCTATCTCGCCGTCATCGGGTCGCTGCTGGCGATGCGCCTGCCGGCGCATGTCGTCAAGGGCGGCGGATCGCGCCTGCTTCACGACCTCCGCCAGGGCGTGCACTATGCGTTCGCGTTCCTGCCGATCCGGGCGGTGCTGATGCTGCTGGCGCTGGTCTGCCTTACCGGCGTGCCCTATACCGTGCTGATGCCGGTCATCGCGGTCACCACGCTGCACGGTGGTCCGCATACGTACGGCTTCCTGATGGGGGCCACGGGAGTCGGCGCGCTGGTCGGAGCGATCTACCTGGCTTCGCGGACATCGGTGCTCGGGCTGGGGCGGATCATTCCGCTCGCGGCGATCCTGTTCGGGGCGGGACTCATCACGTTTGCGCTGTCACACTCGCTGGCCATGTCGCTGTTTCTGCTGCTTTTCGCCGGCGGCGGATTCATGGTGCTGATGGCGGCGAGCAACACGCTGCTGCAGACGCTGGTGCGCGAGGAAATGCGTGGCCGGGTGATGGCGTTCTACACGATGGCCTTCATGGGGACCACGCCGTTCGGGAGCCTGGTTGCCGGCGTGCTCGCCGAGCGGATCGGTGCGCCGCGCACGATCATGATCGGCGGCGCGGCGTGCCTCGTGGGCGGGGCCGCGTTCTTCGGGGTGTTGCCGGCGGTGCGCGCGATGGCGCGCCCGGTGTATGTCGAGCGCGGCATTCTTCCGGCGGTCACCGAGGGCGTGAGCCAGGCGTCGGTGCTGACCGGCGGTCTGGAGCAGTAGCGCGTTTGCCTTCCCCGCCGGCGCGGGCTGATACTTCGCGGGTGCGAACCGGATCGCCGCTTTCGACTCGCGCCGCCGGCGTGCTGCTCGCCACGCTCGGTCTTCTTCCCGTCGTCAACTGGATCGCGGGCGGGCACGACGCGCCGTGGTTCGCGGACCGTCTCCAGCAGTGGCTGATCGGCGGCGGCCTGTTGACCGTGACGGCACTGTCGGTCGGACTGGTCGTCCATCGCCGGCCGGACTGGTGGCCATCCGGCTCGTGGCAGGATATCGCCGCCCGATGGCGCCGCGCCGGATGGCGCGCCGACCTGGGTCTGGGCGTCGCGGTCGCGGCGCTCTGCGCCACCGTTTCGGTCGCAGTGTTCGGACGGCGGGCCCTTTCACTCGACGAACTGGCGCAGTTGTTCCAGGCGCGCGTCTTCGCGTCGGGGCACCTGTGGTTGCCGGCTCCGGCGCATCCGGGATTCACGGTGCCGCCGTTGCAGGTCATCGTTGACGGGCGACTGTTCGGCCAATTCCCGGCCGGCGGCCCGGCATTCCTGGCGCTCGGCGTAGTGCTTGGCGCGCCGTGGCTGGTAACGCCGGCGATCGCCGCCGCCGCCGCCGTCATGTTCGCGCGCCTGGTGCGGCGCATCGAGCCCGAGGACGGCACGGCGTTCGCCGCCGTGCCGCTGTTCGGGTTGTCGCCGTTTCTGCTGGGACTCGGCGGTTCGATGTTGAACCACGTCGCGGCGACGGCGGCGATCATCGGGGCGGCATTGGCGCTCCGTCACGCGACCGCTGATGAGCGCGGCCATGCCGGACCGGCGTTCTGGTGCGGCATGGCGCTGGGTGTCGCCGCGGCGATCCGTCCACTCGATGCGCTGGCATTCGCTGTGCCGAGCGGCGGGTGGCTGCTGTGGCGGGCGGTCGATCGTCGGTCACCGGGGCGTGGGCAGGGTCGTTGGGCGGCGTTGTTCGCCGCGGCGGCCGGCGTGGCGCTTCCGGTGGCGGCGCTGCTGGCGATCAACGCCGCGCAGACGGGCGCGCCGCTGCGATTCGGCTACGACGCGCTGTGGGGACCGACGCATGCACCGGGATTTCATGTGGCGCCGTGGGGACCGGCGCATACGCCAGCGCGCGGCGTGGAACTGGTGAACATCTATCTCCTGGAATTGCAGACGCATTTTCTGGAGACTCCTGTGCCAGGAATGCTGTTCGCCACAGTGGCGCTGCTGCTGGCACGGCGTGCCACGGCATTCGACCGTTGGATGCTCGCTGGATCCGGCACGCTGCTGGTCGGGTATGCCTGTTACTGGTTCAACGGTTCCTATCTGGGGCCACGGTTCGTGTTGCCGCTGCTGCCATGGCTGGCGCTTTGGACGGCGAGACTGCCGCGGTTGCTGCGAGCGAGACGGGTATCGGCAACGGTGCAGCGCGCGGTGGTTGCGGCGGGTGTCGTCGCCCTGGCAATGGGCGCGACAGCGCTGCCGGCGCGGATCCGCCAGTATCGGGGATCGTTGCCGGAGATGCGGATCGATCTCGCCGGCCTGGCGGCGTCGAGCGGCGTTCGTGATGCGGTCGTGCTGGTGCGCGAAAGCTGGGGTGCCCAGTTGAGCGCTCGCCTGGCCGATCTCGGCGTCGGGCCGGGCGAAGCGCAGCACCTGCTTCGCAGCCACGATGCCTGCGAGCTCGATCGCCAACTGAGCGAAGCCGAAAATGCGGGAAACGGCGAGCGCCGGTCGGTGATCGACGCCATCGAGCAGGACAAGGGTGATTCGGCGCGACTGGTGCGATTGCGCGGCGTGCCCGATACGGCGGTTCGGCTTTTTCCGGGAGGCGAGCTCAGCCCCGTCTGCCTGGCGCGACTGCGCGAGACGCAATCCGGGTACACTGCCCTCTCGGTGGCGCTATCCGATCGCGACGACGGGAACATCTATATCCGCGACCTGCACCGGCTCGACACCATGATCACGGACCGATATCCGGGGCGCCGGCTCTGGTTGCTGACGGCGGCGCCGAGGCCCCGGGGCATACAGGGGGCGGAGGGGCAGGAGAGGTGGGGGGTGCAGTTCGTTCCGGTGGCGGTCGATTCGGCTCGAGGCGACTGGGAGGCGGGCGCACCGGCTCGGCGGGTCGGCTTCTGACCGACGTGGTACGCCGGTTCGCCGGGCCGGCGCTATGTTGGATCACGGCCAGGCCGGCCGGTCCCGAGTCGATTCACGCACCCACGGAGCAACGCATGCGCGTTTTGTTGATCTTCGCGGCGCTGTCGGTCACGGCGCTGGCGGCGTCCGCCCAGGATCCCGGAATGGCCTTGCCATCCTTCACGGCGAAGTCGGGCGGCAGCAGCAACATCCACCTGGTCGGTCACGTGGTGACCAGCGACGGCGCCTGGAAGGCCGCCGATGTCGAAATGGAGCAGGATCCCGGCCGGCCGTACGTCTACGTGTCGGGCTTCGTCAACTTTGACGCCCAGATCTATGACGTGCGGGATCCGTCGAATCCGAAAAAGATCGTCGACTGGACGATCGAGAATCCGGAACTGCACCGCGGCATCGGCGCCATGGACGGCAAGTACTTCAAGATCGGCGATCGGTACTACTACGCGCAATCGTACCAGTTCATGCAAGGCAGTCCCGATGCCGATCTCGGCGCGGTGATCTTCGATGTCACCGGGCTCCCCGATCCGGCGAGCGTCAAGGTGGTGGCGCGGATCCGCTACCCGCAGTCGCCGGGCGGCTTTCACAACACCTTCGTCTACAAGCACTCGGACGGCCGCGTGCTGTATTTCGTGACCGTGAGCCAGTCCAAGGCGATCATCTATGATCTCGACAAGGTCGTCTCCGGCGCGCCCGATAGCACCTGGATCGTGGGCAACGTGCCGAATCCGACGCCATCGCGGCAGATCATGGCCGGCGGGTACCACGACTTCTACGTGGGGTACGACCCGGTGGCGCACGCCGACAAGTTCTATGGGGCGGGTCTGGGTGGGTATTCGGCGTGGGACGTGACGCATGTCGAAGCGCCGGTGCAGCTGTTCACGATCACCGGGTTCGGTCTCGACATCGCGCACACGTTCACGCCGTCACCTGACGGGCAGTACGCGGTGACGGAGACCGAGTACGAGTACACGCCGCTCAAGATCTGGGATCTCTCCAAGGCGCAGGCGGGGACCGTGCAGAACCTCGACACGCCGATCGCCGGCTGGACCGCCGACTGGCGTGATCTGGCGCACAATCACGAGGTGCGCTGGCCGTACGTGTTCGTGTCGGCATACGAGGACGGCTTCCAGGTGTTCGATCTCAAGGATCCGACCGCGCCGCACACCGACGGGCACTACTACACGTGCATGTGCACCCACCTGCACGGATTCGGCGGAACGCCGAACAACGGCTGGGAGAGCACCGTCAGCGTGGAGCAAGGCGCGTTCGGCGTCGACGTCCGGAATTACGACGGGCTGATCGCACTGAGCGACATGCGCACCGGGCTCTGGTTATTCAGGATGGACGGCTTCAACGGCTGGAACGGGGCGTCGATCGGCCAGCCGAACATCTCCAGCGTGCAGGATTTCGATCACGGTCCGGCCGGGGAGGGGGCGGCGACGCCAGGCTCGGGACCGCAGTGACGTCGGAATGAGCCGGCGGCGCGGTGCACTCGCGGCAACGTTCGCCGTGATGGTTCTGCCGCTGGCACTCGCGGCGCAGGGCGCGCAGGGGGCGCAGGGGGCGGGCGCGGTGCCGGGGCCGTGGGGCTCTCCGTGGGACATGCCGCTCTTCGCCGCTCCGGTGGCGAGGAATGCCTCGGGCTTCGCGCGGCTCATCTACGCGGCGTCACCGTTCGGCGTGGCGGTCACGGCCGACGGCCGCACCCGCTACGACGTGGAGATCACCGCGAAGAACCTCCCGGCCCCGGAGTCGCTGGGGGCCTTCCACGCGTTCGTCGTCTGGGCGGTCACGCCGGATCTGACCGAGTGGCGTCGGCTCGGCGCGCTCGGGACGGGTACCGTGACCGTCGGCGAAATCGACTGGAACAAGTTCCTGCTGGTCATCCAGGCCGCGCCCGACAGCGGTACGGCAACCCACACCGGGCCGACGGTGCTGCATGGCACTTCGCCGAGCGGCTGGCTGCAGACGTTCATGTCGCACCCGCTGTTCCGAGGCATGGCCTGGGGCGGATGATCTCGCAGCGCGTGGTGGCGATCGCCTGTCTGCTGCTGCCGTCGGCGGTTTCGGCGCAACAGACCACGGGGCGACCACCGACGTCGGCCGACAGCACGGCGATGATGTCGATGCCAGGAATGTCGGGCGGCGGGGAGGGGATGCCGATCCCGATGCCCCGGGGGATGGTGATGTTGCCCGGGCTCAAGGGGCTCCTTCCGGACGTGACGTCGTTTCTTCCGGGGCAGGGCATCGATCCGGCGACCCTGCCGCTGGCGCGGCCCACGCACGTTGTGGAACTCCGGAACGGCGACACGCTTGATCTTGCCGCACGGCTGGTGCGCCGGGTGATCAGGAGCGACACCTTCGTGATGTACGGCTTCAACGGTGAGGTGCCGGGGCCGTTGATCAGCGTGCCGCAGCACGCCACCATCGTGGTCCGATATCACAATGCCATTGATCTGCCGACCACGGTGCACTGGCACGGTCTGCGCCAGGACAATCGTGATGACGGTGTCCCGGGAGTAACCCAGGACGCGGTCGCGCCGGGCGGCGACTTCGTATACCACGTGTTCTTTCCCGACGCCGGGATCTACTGGTATCACCCGCACGTGCGCGAAGACATCGAGCAGGCGATGGGTCTCTTCGGCAACATGCTGGTCAGGTCTCCCGAGGCTGACTACTACAGCGCGGTGAACGAGCGGCAGGTGCTCGTGCTTGACGATCTGCTGGTCAATGACGACAGCCTGATTCCGTTCGGGAAGGAAGGTCCGGACTTCTCACTGATGGGGCGGCTCGGCAACGTGCTGCTGGTGAACGGCGAGCCCGATTACCGGTTGCATGTCCATCAGGGCGCGGTGGTTCGCTTCTTCCTGACCAATACCGCGAGTTCGCGCACCTGGAATGTTTCGTTCGGTGGAGCGCCGATCAAGCTGGTGGCCTCCGATATGAGCCGGTTCGAGCGTGAGGAGATGACGCCGAGCGTCGTGATCGCGCCGGCGGAACGGTATGTCGTCGAGGTGCACTTCGATCATCCGGGGACCTATCCATTGCTGAACGCGGTACAGGCGATCAACCATTACATCGGCGAATTCGTCCCGGAGGTCGATACGATCGGGGTCGTCACCGTCGACTCGATGCCGGCGCGACCCAGTCATGCCGCGGCGTTCAGGGTGCTGCGGACCAATGCCGAGGTCGCGGCTGACATCGCCCGATACCGGCAGTATTTCGACAAGCCGCCCGACAGGAAGTTCACGCTCACCGTCACCACGACGGGATTGCCGCTCGCCACGGTCCAGTTCATGAGCGTCGACACGGCGTACTTTGCCCCGGTGGAATGGGTCGACGGGATGCCGCTGATGAACTGGCTGTCGAGCAGCAAGCAGGTGCGGTGGGTGATCCGCGACCAGGCGACGGGCAAGGAAAACATGGACATCGACTGGCACGTGAAGCAGGGATCGGTCGTCAAGCTCGAACTGTTCAACGATCCGCATTCGTTTCATCCGATGCAGCATCCGATCCATCTTCACGGCCAGCGGATGCTGGTGATCTCGCGCGACGGCGTACCGACGAAGGATCTGGTGTGGAAGGACACGGTGCTGATCCCGGTGGGTTCGACGGTCGACGTGCTGATCGACGCGTCGAATCCCGGCGACTGGATGCTGCACTGTCACATCGCCGAGCACCTCGGCAGCGGGATGATGACGGTCCTGCACGTGGACCGGGGGCCGTGAGCTCCGGGCCGCGGCCCCGGTGTGCGACTCCAGGGCGGTGAAACATCATTCCATGATGTCGTGGGTGCACGACGTTTCGTTCCACTTGCCGATGTCGAACCCATGGGCGGCGCCGGTACACCAACCATCTCGGATTACGGACTGATCGGCGACTGCCGTGCGGCCGCGCTGGTGTCGCGGGACGGCTCGGTGGACTGGCTCTGCTGGCCGCGTTTCGACAGTCCGTCATCCTTCGCCCGGTTGCTCGACCGCGATCGCGGCGGATATTTCCGGATCGCGCCCACCGCTCCGGCCGAGGCGCGCCGCCGCTACCTCGACAACACGAATGTGCTGGAGACGACCTTCCGCACTGCGACGGGCGAGTTGCGGCTGACCGATCTCATGCCGGTCGCTTCGCCGGTCGAGCGCCGGAGATTCCTGACGCCGCCGCGGGAGATCCTCCGGCGGATCGAGTGCGTGGAGGGCGAAGTCGAGGTCGAGGTGCAGTGTGTGCCGCGACCCGACTACGGCCGCGTGATGCCGAGGCTCCGATCGCGCGGGGCGCTGGGGGCATGGTACGAATTCGGCGACCTCGCGCTGGCGCTGCGGTGCGATCTGCCGATGGCGCTGTCGGAAGATTGGGGGAGCTGCGGCGGACGGGCGACACTGCGCGCGGGCGAATCGCGGTACGCCAGCCTCGTCGCCGCGATCGGCGAGCCGGCGGTGCTGCCGGGCCTCGGCCGCGACGCCGAACTGCGGGTGCGGCGGACGATCGATTGGTGGAAGGCGTGGGCGTCGCGATGCGCCTTTGACGGCCAGTACCGCGACGCCGTACTGCGAAGCGCGCTGACCCTCAAGCTGATGGAGTTCGCGCCCTCCGGCGCCGTCGTGGCCGCGCCGACGACTTCGCTTCCCGAGCGGATCGGCGGCATCCGGAACTGGGACTACCGGTTCTGCTGGCTGCGCGACAGTTCGCTCACGGTGCAGGCGTTGTTCGATCTGGGATACCAGGAGGAAGCCGAAGCCTTCCTGTCCTGGCTGCTGCACACGACATGGCTGTCGCTGCCGGAGCTGCAGGTCATGTACGACGTCTACGGCGAAACCCATCTTCCCGAGCACACGATCGATGGCCTGTCGGGGTTTGCGGATTCGGCGCCGGTGCGCGTCGGCAACGACGCCCACAGCCAGTTGCAGCTCGATGTCTACGGCGAGGTCATCGACGCGGTCCACGAGTTTACCCTGCGGGGCGGACGCCTCGACCGGGGTACCCGGCGGATGCTCAAGGGGTTGGGCGACACGGTATGCCAGCAGTGGTCGGCGCCTGACGATGGCATCTGGGAGGCACGGCGCGACCGCCGGCAGAACACCTATTCGAAAGTGATGTGCTGGGTAGCGTTGGACCGGCTGTGCCGGCTGAACGACGCCGGGCACGTGAAGCTGCCGGTCGACCGCTATCGCCGACAGCAGGCGGAGATCCGCGCTGCGATCGAAACTCGCGGTTTCGACCGCACCCGATCGAGTTACCTGGCCGCGCTGGACGGCGACACGGTGGACGCAAGCCTGCTGCTGCTGTCGCGGTT
>JBOHRZ010000036.1:0-13475 GCA_050732975.1 Gemmatimonadales bacterium | reverse complement strand
CCTGCGGACCCTCCGCGAGCTCGATTGCTCCTATTCACTCGCCGGCGTCGGCCGCTTCCGGGTCAATGTCTGCAGTCAGCGCGGGTCGATCGCCATCGTACTCCGGACCATCGCCGACGCCGCCCCGACCTTCGAGCAGCTCGGCCTGCCGCCGGTGCTGGCCGAGATCGCCTCGGAGGAACGCGGCCTGGTGTTGCTCACCGGAACTACGGGGAGCGGCAAGTCGTCGACGCTCGCGGCGATCGTCGACTACATCAATCGCCGGCGCCACAAGAAGATCATCACGATCGAAGATCCCATCGAATTCCTGCATCGGGACGTCAAGTCGAATGTCATGCAGCGGGAATTGGGCGGCGACACGGATAGCTTCGAGACGGCGCTCCGCGCGGCACTCCGCCAGGATCCCGACATCATCATGATCGGCGAGATGCGCGATCGGGCCACGATCGACATCGGTCTCAAGGCCGCCGAGACGGGGCACCTCGTGTTGAGCACGGTGCACACGACCGATGCCCCGCGTACCATTGCGCGTCTGGTCGCCGTGTTCGATGCGTACGAGCAACCGGTGGTCCGTCAGCGGCTCTCCGAATCGCTGCGCGCGGTGGTGTCGCAGCGGCTCTTCCCGCGCGCCGACGACAACGGCCGGGTGCTTGCCACGGAGATCATGCGGAACAACGGCGCGATCGAGGATTGCATCGCCGATCCGGAGAAGACCTCGGGGATTCGCGACCTCCTCGCCGCGGGACGGGAGCAGTACGGAACCCAGACGTTCGATCAGCACCTGATGGAGCTGTACAAGGGGGGCCTGATCACGCTCGAGGTCGCCAAGGCCGGGGCGACGATTCCGGCGGACTTCGAACGGAATCTGCAGTTTCAGTAGCAGGACGCCGCTCACTCGCTTCGGCCGGCGACACCAACGCGCGCTCCTCCGCCCCTGTTATACTGCCCTGATCCCGAGTGCGCTTCGGCGTCCCGCGATGGCCTTCCCTGTCCCGCTTTTGCACGAGGACCGTAGTCCGATGACGACACGCCATTTCAGCTGTCCGCGGTGCTCCGCCGCTGCCACCACCCTGTGCATGGCTCTCCTCGGCTTGGCTGGGTGGACGGCCCCTTCCGCCGCCCAGTCCCTCTACACGCCGCGCAACCTCAAGCAGGCATACGCCGCCGGCACCCGGTCCGTCGACGGCAACCCGGGACCCGACTACTGGGAGAACCACGGCCGCTACACCATCACGATCTCGACCCTGCCGCCCGACCGCCGCGTCACCGGCACCGAGCAGATCACCTACCTGAACAACAGCCCCGACACGCTCTCGACGCTGGCGATCAAGCTGCTCGACAACTTTCACAAGGCGGGCGCACCCCGCGATGGCGGCACCTCTGCGGATTTCCTCACCTCGGGCATGCACATCCGGTCGTTCACCGTCAACGGTCGGCCCGAGAAGTGGAACGACAGTCCGCGCACGTTCACCACGGCGCGAGTCCGGCTTCCCGTCAAGCTCGCGCCGCACCAGTCGGTGCAGCTCGGGTTCGACTGGTGGTACAATCTTTCGCTGCAACCGGGACGCGAGGGAGCCATCGATTCGACGACCTTCTACGTCGCCTATTTCTACCCGCGTGTGGCCGTGGACGATGACTACAACGGCTGGGACATGATGGACCACTCCGGCCACGAGTTCTACAGCGATTTCAACGACTACGACGTGACCGTGAACGTGCCCGCCAATTTCGTCGTCTGGGGCACCGGCACGCTGACTGATGCGGCCCAGTTGCTGCAACCGGGTCCCCTCGAGCGCTTCCAGGCGTCGTTCACGTCGGACTCGACGATCCACGTGGCCAGCGGTGTCCAGATCCACGCCGGCGAGGTCACGGCGCAGCAGGCGATGAACAGTTGGCACTTCACGGCCACCAACATGCCCGACATGGCGTTCGGGCTCAGCGACCACTACGACTGGGACGCCGGCAGCGTGATCGTCGACTCCGCCGCCCACCGACGGGCCAGTGTGCAGGCAGCCTACAGCGACACCGCCGCCGACTTCCACCAGATGGTGCAGTTCGGGCGGCACGCGGTGGCCTTCCTCTCCTATCAGTGGCCGGGCGTTGCCTACCCGTACGAAAAGACCACCGAGTTCCAGGGCGGCGCGGGGATGGAATACCCGATGATGGCCAACGACCAGTCATACGCCGATCCGGCCTTCGCCCAATTCGTGGCGGCGCACGAGATCGCGCACACGTACATGCCGTTCTACATGGGGACGAACGAGACGCGCTACGCGTTCATGGACGAGGGATGGGCCACCACGTTCGAGTACCTGATCAACATCGTGGACATGGGCCTGGACAAGGCGACGACGCTGTTCAAGCAGTTCCGGATCAACCGCTGGGCGCACGACCCGGCGCAGGCGAATGATCTGCCGATCATTACCCCGGCAGATGAGCTCAAGAGCGGATATGGCAACAATGCCTACGGGAAGCCCGCCCTCGGCTACCTCGCCATGAAGGACATGCTGGGCGACGACCTCTTCCGGAAGTGCCTGCACGCGTACATCGCGCGGTGGAACGGCAAGCACCCCTCGCCGTGGGACTTCTTCTACACCTTCGACAACGTGGCCGGGCGTCCGCTCGACTGGTTCTGGAGCAACTGGTTCTTCGGCAACGGCTACATCGATCTGGCGCTCAAGAGCGTGACGAAGGCCGGGAGCGGCTACCGCGTCGTCGTCGACAACATCGGCGGCATGGACGCGCCATTCGACCTGGTGCTCACCTCCGCCGACGGGTCCACGCAGCGCGTGCACGAGACGTCGGCGGTGTGGGAGCACAATGAGAAGGAGGCCACAGTCAGCGTGCCCACGGGGAAGACGCTGAAGGCGGTGGACATCGACGGCAACATCTGGATGGATGCCGACACGTCGAACAACGGCTGGAAGGCGCGGTAGGGCGAGCGGGGCTGGTCTTCCGTCAGTGCACCGCCGTCGGCGTCAGGGTGGTCGTCATGTTGTTGACGCCGATTTCGCCGTACACGTTGTCACCCCAGCAGTACGCGGTACCGGCTGCGGTGAGGCCGCAGGTATGGTAAATCCCGGCGGCGATCTTCACGAAGACGTGCCCGCCGGTCACCGCCGTGGGCGTGAAATGAGCCGTGGTGCTGCCGTCGCCAAGCTGGCCGTCGCTGTTGTCGCCCCAGCAGTACGCGGCGCCGG
Organism: Gemmatimonadales bacterium; assembly: GCA_050732975.1. Taxonomy (GTDB): domain Bacteria; phylum Gemmatimonadota; class Gemmatimonadetes; order Gemmatimonadales; family GWC2-71-9; genus Palsa-1233. The sequence goes on along the minus strand of JBOHRZ010000036.1, from coordinate 10,275 downwards.
AACTGGTCAACCCACAGGAATGGTGGGAGCCCAGCGCCAGCTGGGTGAACGTGTAGCCGCCGCTTACCGGCGTCGGCGTGAGCCGGGAATTGACATTGGTTCCATCGCCAATCGCACCGTAGCCATCGTCGCCCCAGCAGTACGCCGCACCGGCGGTGGTGATGGCACAGGTATGCGACCAGGCGGTGGCGATATGGGCGAACTGGAAGCCGCCGGGAACCGCCGTCGGAACGGAGCGGTCGATCTGGGTCCCGTCGCCGATCTCGCCCGCCAGGTTGTTGCCCCAGCAGTACATCACATTCGCGGCGGTGCGCCCGCACACCGTGGTGGCCGTCGCCGACAATTCCGCGAACACAATGCCTCCGTTCACCGCGGTCGGGACGTACTGATCGGACGCGGGGCTGCCTATACCAAGCGTGCCTCCGGCGCCCCAGCAGTATGCCGCGCCGGTACCGGTGCGGGCGCAGATCACCGCCTGGCCGACGGTGATCTGGGCGAAGGCCAGGCCGCCACTCACCGCGGTCGGAACGCTGTGCTGGGACTGGGTGCCATCGCCGAGCGGTCCGAGCCCCCAGCACCACGCAGCACCAGCCGCCGTGAGCCCGCAGGTGCGGCCTGGTCCGGAGACGAGCTGGGCAAACATCACCGTGCCGCTCACTCGGGTGGGGACCAGTTTGTTGTACGTGTCGCCGTCGCCGATCTGACCGGCATCGTTGTGGCCCCAGCACCAGCTGGTACCGTCGGTGGTGCGGCCGCAGGTGGTGAAGTCGTATTCCGCGGCCGAGATGTCGGCGAAGACGTGCGCGATCGGGATGGTGGTATCGACCGTGATCGCGGCACGACCGGTCACTCCGTCGGCGACGTCGAGTGCGCTGATCGTCGTGATGCCGCTGGTGACCGCGACGACGAGGCCCGCCTGCGACACCGTCGCGACGCCAGGGGAACTCGACGACCAGGTAAACGACCGGGTGCGGATCGAGCCGTCCGCGGCGATCGCGGCCGCCGTCACGGTTTCCTGCTCACCCGGCGCCAGCGTTGCCGTGGTGATCTTGACGGACACCTGATCGACAGTGGTGTCGCCGCCGGTGGTGCCACCACCCGTGGGACTGCCGCTGCTGCACGCGGCAATCGACGCGGCAACGGCGACGGAAATGATGACGGCGGCGCGGCAGGGAAAACGGTACATCGCAGGCTCGGCGGTCGAAGGGCCAACGATACTAGCTCGGGAACGGTCCGCCGGCCAGTCCGCGCGCTTTGCTCGGAGGTTGCTCCGACACGCTACGCTTCGATGCTCACGCTGTTGTCTTCATGAGACCGGTGTGCCGAGCTGCCCGGTCGTGAGAGCATGCCCTGAGGGAAATCGCCTCATACCAGTCGACGGCTCCGGCCAGATCCGCTCGGGCTTCGGGCTGAAGCAGCAGGCGCAGCGGCATAACCGATGGACGGCGGGCAACCGTGGGCGCCTACCTCACGCCTCCCCCGCGAACAGCTGCACCAGATTCAGCACGGTGCACGCCGACTGCGCCAGCACCCGCGTCGAGATCCACTCCGACGGCCCGTGAAAATTCACGCCCCCGGCGAAGATGTTCGGCGTCGGCATTCCCAGTTCGGTCAAGCGTGAACCATCGGTACCGCCGCGCACCGGCTCCAACCTCGGCGTGATTCCGGCCGCTCGCACCGCATTCTCAAGCCGCTCGGTGATGTCGGGATGCCGGCTCAACACGTCGTACATGTTCCGGTACTGCTTGCTGATCTCGACGTTCACCTTGAGGCGGGGCTCTTCGGCCATGAGCCCGGCGCAGATCCCCTGAAGCCGGCGGCCCCGATCCTCCAGCGCGGTCGTGTCGAAATCCCGCAGGATGACCTGCACCGAGCACGATGCGGCATCCCCCGACAACACGTAGGGATGGTAGAACCCTTCGCGCCCGTCGGTGCACTCGGGCGCTTCGCCCATCGGCAATCGGTCGAGGAACTTCCCCATCCAAGTCAGCGCGTTCACCATCTTGCCGCGCGCGGTGCCGGTGTGGACCGAGACACCGGTGAACGTGATCGCCGCCTTGTCTGCCGAGAACGTCTCGACGTTGATCTCGCCGGTGAAACTCCCGTCGACGGTGAAGGCTACGGGACAATCGAAGCGCTTCATCGGAAAGCGGTCGGCACCGCGGCCAATCTCCTCGTCGGGATTGAAGCAGACGCGAACCGTCGGCCGGACGATCTCCGGCTGCTGCCGCAGGATCTCCAGCGCGCCCATGATCGCCGCGATGCCGGCCTTGTCGTCGGCGCCCAGGAGCGTGCGCCCATCGGTCGTGATGATCGTGTCGCCCACGCATTGCTTGAGTTCCGGCGTGTCGGCCGGATCGAGCACGACTCCATGTCCGACCTCTATACGTCCGCCGTCGTAGTGCTCCACCACCCGCGGGTTAACACCGGTGCCGGCGAACGCCGGCGCCGTGTCGATGTGGGCACAGAGGCCGATCCGCCCCGGCGCAGTTCCGGGGAGCTCCGCGAGCACGTAGCCGTTGTCGTCCATCGTCACCTCCGCCTCGCCCACACCCTTGAGGCCCAGCTCCCGGAGCTCCGTCACCAGCCGCCGCGCCAACTCAAGCTGTTTGGCGCTGCTGGGGCAGGTGGCGCTGTCGGCGTCGGATTGGGTGTCGAAGCGTACGTAGTCGAGGAAGCGCTTGATCAGGACCGTCCGGCTGAGCAGGTCGGACGGGTTGTCGAAGGCGAGCATGGCGAGTTCCCGGAAGCGAGTTGGGGGCGCGCGCTGGCGCCGCGGGGCTCCGGAGCGGATAATAGTGCAGGGTGCGGGTCCCGCCCACCATTCACCGATCGAGGTTCAGGACATGACCACCGACGCGCTGGCGCCGTCGCGGACGAAGGGCTTCACGACCCTCTTCCTCGTCGAGATGTGGGAGCGGTTCGGCTACTACGGCATGACCGCTGTTGTCGTGCTGTTCATGGTGCAGCAGCTCGGCTACACCGACGACCGTGCCAGCCTGACGTACGGGGCCTTCGTCGCCTTGGCATATACCATTCCCGCCGTCGGCGGCTGGATCGGCGACAAGCTCCTCGGCAGCCGTCGCACCATGGTCCTCGGCGCGCTGATTCTCGTCCTGGGATACATCGGCCTCGCCATTCCGAATCATCCCGGGTTGCTCTTTCCCGCGCTGGCGGTCGTCGCGGTCGGCGGCGGCGTGTTCAAGGCGAACCCGGCCAACCTGATCTCCAAGCTCTACGAGAGGGACCCGGCCAAGCTCGACAGCGCGTTCACCATGTACTACATGGCGGTGAACGTCGGGGCGACTGTGTCGCAGCTCGCCACGCCACTGATCGCCGTCAAGGTCGGCTGGCATGTCGCTTTCGCCGTGAGTGCGGGCGGGCTCGTTCTCGGACTCATCAACTACCTCATCATGCGCCGCTACCTGCAGCACGTCGGCTCGGCGCCCGACTTCAAGCCCCTCAACGTAACGCGCCTGGTCCAGGTCCTCGCCGGGATCGCCGCCGGCATCGTGCTGGTGACGTTCATCATCCAGAATCGCTCCATCGCCCGCGCCACCGTCGTCCTCGGCTTCCTGTCGATGCTCGCCATCTTCGGCGTCATGATGCGCCGGGGAAGCGAGCGCGAGCGCAAGGGCCTCATCTCGGTGATGATCCTGACCGCGCTCGGCATTCTCTTCTTCATCTTCTATCAGCAGATGTCGACCTCGCTCACCCTCTTCTCGCTCCGCAACGTCAACCTCGACTTCTTCGGGTACAACGTGCCGGCGGGGCAGGTGCAGGCGCTCAATCCGATCTGGATCTTCCTGCTGAGTCCGGGCCTCGCCTGGCTCTACACCCACATGGGAAAGGGCAAGGAGGGCGACTTCCACATCTCGACCAAGTTCGCGATGGGGTTTGCGGCGCTGGCACTCGGGTTCTTCATCTACGGATTCAGCGGGCATTTCGCGCACGGCGGCCGGGTCTCGTTCTGGTTCATGGTGGCGGGGTATTCGTTCCAGTCGCTGGGCGAGCTGCTGATCAGCGGGCTCGGTCTCGCGATGGTGGCGCGCTACGTCGGTCCATCGCTGCGCGGGTTCATCATGGGCGTCTGGTTCCTCGCGACCGGGATCTCCCAGTACCTCGGCAGCTATGTTGCAACCTTCGCCAGCGTGCCGCACAACGTGACCAATCCCGTCGACTCGCTGCCACTGTACACCAACCTCTTCACGAAGCTTGGCATCGTGGCCGTGATCGGCACCGTGATCGCCGGCGCACTTATTCCGTTCATGAAGCGGTTGTCGGCGGGGAGCGACGGGATGCGGGAGGGAGTGGCGTAGCGCGCCATCGGCTCAGTGACCGAGTACGATGCTGATCCCGTCGAGGATCTGTTCGACGTGCCGCGGTCCGAGAGCTCGCTTCGGAGCCAGCGGGCTCTCCGAGGTCGGCCCCACCATACGTCGCGTTGGCGAAGCTCTACCACTCGGCCCGCTCGAACACTCGACATGCGGCCCGGTACCGGAACCCATCAGGTGCCTGGTCGCCCAGACGTCCGACCACGGCGTCCATGGTCGCCGTCACCTCATCAGGGGCGTGTCGAGTGAGATATTCCCTCAGTGCCTCGGCGAACAACTGGCTGCGGGACTTGTGGCCGGCTTTCGCCAGGCGCTCCGCCGCGCGGAACACTGTGTCAGGCAGAGAAATGACGGTCTTCATATGATCAGTATGATCGTGGCATGCGGTCCAGACAACACGAAAGCCGGGGCAGGACCCCGGCTCTCCGGTACAGCAGGAATGGATGGCACCTCGCAAGTGCTGAATAGTACGCCGATCACAAAATCCGGGCAACTGAGGAGTGTGCATCGGGTGCCGGCACCCGCATTCGAACCGGGACGAGCTTTCGCTCAGGCACTTGCGAGGCACCAGCGTCTGCCAGTTCCGCCATACCGGCTGCCCGTTACGGCCAAATGGCCGTTGGCACCGCTCGCAACGATGCCGCCGCACGGATAACGATCGGCGGTGTTGGAAGCCGGGGGATTACCCCTTTGACGCGACACGGTACGAAGGACCGCGAACCTCCTTATCCGGCTTCAGACCAGCAGCGCACGCATCGGATGGAGGGTGCGGCGGAAGGGATCGAAGACCAGACCGAGGATCTCCAGCGTCACCACGCCGAGCAGCGGTTGGTCGTCGCCGGGTTCGCCGAGGACCACCGGCGTGTGACCGTCCCCCTGCGGGAGCGAGATGTGGCATTCGGAGACCGCGCGGCGGATGGTGGTGCCGTCGGCCAGCGCGAAATCCGTGTCGCGCTTGGGAACCAGACCTATCGCCCGCCACACGTCGTCGGGGAGCAGCGAGTAGACGGCGCCGCTGTCGATCAGGAAGCGGACAGTCTGCTCGCCGGTGGCTCCGCGCACGGTTCCCTGGATGTAGCTCACGCCCATGCTCCGGAATATGGGACGACCCGCTCGAACTCCGTGGTCCCAATATCGCGGACCGGTGCCGAATAACGCCAGCGGACACGTTCGGTCACTGTGGTCGAGTGTCGACGCCTCCGAGCAGCCAGCCCCCGACGATCATGAGGATCGCCGCAGCGCCGATCAGTTCGTTGCCGATGAAGAGGCCCACGACGGTTGCACCAGCCACGGCCTCGATCAGGATCCCGAAACCGCACAACAATACGATTGCTGTTCGTGCCGCGGTGGCCTTGAATGCCGCCACCACAGCGATGAGGCCGAGCAGAATCCAATGCCCGGCGACCGTCAGGAACACCACACGAAATGCCGCCTGCAACCCTGCTTCCAGGTTCGACGCCGCCAGGGCAGGGAAGCCCTGGCTGTATCCTCCGCGGATGTGCAGCACGACCGAGGCGAACAGCACGATGCTTCCGGTCGCGACCAGGATCCGACCTGCCGTGTTTCGTCCGTTCATCCAAGCACCCCTCTGGTAGACTCGAACGACGGGTCAGCCGCCGAGTGACGCCTGACCTCACCCTCCCGCCTTCGCCGCGGCCGGCCTGAGCGACGGCCGCTTCACGTGCCAGCGCTGGCGGAATCGCACCGAGTCGAAACCGAGATCGTGGCCGGCGGACAGCGGGTTCCTTCCCACCAGCTCGAAGCGGATCGTGTGCTTGCCGGGCGACAGCGTGTAACTCCCCAGATAGATGTCGCGCACCTCCACATTCGGTGCGTAGAAGTCGCGGGGGCCGGTGGGGTCCCAGTCGGGATAGTCACCAAGCGAATCGGCGGCCTTCCCGTCCACCAGGATGCGCCAGCGGCCATAGTCCGGCGCGTGCGTCATCCGCAGCACCAGACCCTGGAGCGCCGCGGTGTCCACGCGGAAGTCCACTTCCAGCCACGCGCTGTCGTTCGTGGGTTGGAAGAAGATCTGCCCGTCGCCGGTCCAGTCGTACCCCTTCTGCAGCGCCACGGTTCCGGATGAATGGCGCGCGCTCGCCACCATCGCAGATCCCTGCACGATCTGATCCAGATCCGGGAAGGTACGCCCGGCGAGATCCGGCATCGCAGCCCGCGGCGGCGTCGGGCCCACCTGATACCAGAACGCCACCGTCGCGATGTCGTCCTCGCGGGGAACATGGCCGTCGACCTTGCCCGTTTCGGTTTCGTCGGCGGACATCCATCCGGTGTGCTCGAAGGTGAAGCGCAGCGACTTCGTGAAGCGGATAGGGTCGCCGATGTGCCACCGGTACATCGTGGCGCGCATGCCGAGGTCGCTGGGATCGGCGCTGAGGTAGGTGGTACCGAAGTAGGGCCACGTGTTCGGGTCGAGCCCCCACGCCTGCAGGAAGTAGTCTTCCGTCCCGGTCCCCTGAATCGTGGGGAGCGTGTCGCCATCCACGTAAATCCGCGCATCACCCTCGCCGAACCAGTACGGTGAGCGCGCCTGCACCGACATCACCGTACCCACGTAATGGCCTTCGCCCTTCGTGTCGAGGAGGACATAGTCCTTCCCCTTCTCCTCCGGGAAGGAACGCCGGTACTCGGCGTTGAAGTACGCGGTCCCCGCGGCGAGCGAAGGCACTCTGTTGTAGTCGATCTGGTAGTAGAAGCTCCTCGCGGGTCTGGCGGCCTGGTTGGTCACTGTGATCCGCGCGTGATGCGCGAAGGGCATCTGCCAGAACGAATTGTACGCGTCGCCGCCCTGCACCTGGATTGGCACCGAGCGAACCTCCTGCCGCAGGCCAAAACCCGCCGCGAAGAAGTCGCCGAGCGGCGCCTCCACCGCGGGCTGTGGGTTGCCGTCCCAATAGATGCGCAGGACGATCTCGTCGGGTGCCGCGGCGCCGTTCGACGCAAGCCAGCTGGGCTGCGCCTCGGCAAAGGTGAGCCAGATGTGGTCGATGACCGCCGGACCGTCGATGTTGGCGAGCACGGCCGTCTCACCGGGCTGGATCCAGGTGATGCGATCGAGGTTGCTGTTGAAATCGGGATCGGACGACGTCACGGCGTGGCTCACGCCGGGCTGGATTCGCGTGAGCGCCGACAGACTGCCGGCGTCCTGCGCAAGGAGAACTCCCGGAACGAGTGCCCACGACAGCGCGACGATCGTTGCGATCCCGCCACGCGCGCGAGACCGCCGGGCATGGTTGCACGGGTTCGACATCATGAATGACCTCCTGGGTGCTCAACGATTCGTAATCGAGTGCACCTCGAGATGCGCCGCTCCGTCGTTGTCAGACGTGCGAATGAGGATAGCATTCTTCCCGAAGCCGATCACTTCCTTGCGTCCTGCAGGTAACACCAGTTTGCCGATCATTTTCCCGTCCGGCGCAAAGGCGACCCACACGTCGAGGTCCTTCGCGCTCGTCTGGTATTGATTCACCCAGAGGCGACCCTGATCATCAACATGTATCCGCCCATGCGTCGGCCAGTACTCGGCATGCGGCCTGCTCTTCCAGCGTGCCATGGCCTCGGCCTTGGCCGCTGCGACCTGGGCATCTGTCGGCCTGCCTCCGCCAGCCGGGATCGCGTAGGCGATCCTGTTCAGTGCGTCCGCATCGCTGATCCGCTCGGACTTGTCGGCGAAGCGAATCATCAGCAGTGGCTTGCGCATCGTGTTGTATACCGTGATTTGCGATTCATCGGGCAGGCCATGGTAGAAGCGCTGCCCCGCCGTGGCGACCGCGTTTTCGGCAAACGTCACCATGTCAACCCGCGCCGATGCCAGGTCGACGAGCGGATTGACGATGGAACCATCGAGATGCGCACGCACGTACCGCGTCGTGCTCATGCCGGTCGTTTGGTCGAAGTCGGAATGCGACAGGACGATGGTCCCGTCGTCAAAGCAGGAGGAGAAGGTGATCCCCCCGTTGGCCGCCGCCGGAAAGGTCCGGACCACCGTTCTCGCCGGTGAAATGACCGCGTTGCGAGCGTTCTGCGTGTCGTAGGTGACGAGGGTATCCCCTCGGGTGCGGCAGATCCCCACGAGGTACCGGAAGTCATCGGGGCCGCTGCCTTTGCTGCCGAGGATGCCGAGGCGCTTTCCCTTGGAATCAAAGAACTGAATGCGCCACACGTCCGTCACGGCGAATGTACCGTCCGACAGGAAGGCGCCGCGAAGGTATCCCTGATTGCTCTGGAATTCCTTGTCCGGATCATCCTCCAACCCACCCACGTCGTAGATCGGTTCGGGGTGGAAGGTGAAGGTCTCCTTTGCCGAGGAAAGCGCCGGATTCAGCACGATGCGAATCCCGGCAGAGTCGCGAACCGTTGGCGCCTGGGCGGGCAGCGAGGTGGCGATGACAGCGACGAGGACCGCGAAAATGATTCTCATGTGACCCCACGATTCACCGGGTACGGCAGGGATGAATGAGCGAGGCGCCGGGGGCTGAGCGTGTCGACCCTGCATGACGGAAGTGTAGCGTCAGACCGTGGCCCGCGGCAAAACGATGCTCCCCGCACCACGCACCAATGTTGCGGGGTTTTACATCTCCAGCGTGCCAGTCCGTGGTGGAAATGAACCCCTTGTCTTCGAGCCCGTGCTTGTCCGCCGTGGCCGGATCGTGCACCCGCAGCGCCCGCACCGAACATTCCCGATTGAAGATCAGCGGTTCGTCGGATGACACATCGCTGGCGCGGGACAGCGGTCCCCCCTTGCGCTTCGACAGGACGCGTGATAGCATGCGTCGACCTGTAGAAGTACAAGAGGAACCGTGACCGATACCCGTCTTGACCTGCCCCAGGGCACGCTCGACCTGCTGATTCTCAAGGCGGTCTCCCTCGCGCCGATGCACGGCTGGGGGATTTCCGAGCGGATTCAGCAGGTCTCCCGCGAAACACTCCAGATCCCGCAAGGATCGATCTACCCGGCGCTCCATCGACTCGAACGCCGTGGGTGGATCAGCGCCTCGTGGGGTGCGTCCGACAACAACCGGCGCGCCAAGTACTACGCCCTTACCCGTAGCGGACGCAAACAGCTCGAGGCCGAAGCCGAGGATTGGGAACGCCTCGCGCGGGCCGTCGCGCTGGTGTTGCGGATGTCGTAGACCAGAGGAAGCACTCGCACATGCTGAATGACCTTCGTTATCGCCTGCGGGCGCTCTTCTCCCGCGCCGCCGTCGAACGGGAACTCGACGACGAGCTCCGCTTCCATATCGACCGGGAAGCCGAAAAGCTTCTCCGGCAGGGGGTGCCGCCCGAAGCCGCGAGGCGCCGAGCGCAGCTCGCATTCGGCGGACTCGAGCAGATGAAAGAAGCGAGCCGCGACGCGCGTGGCACCGCGCGTCTCGAGTCCCTGGCGCGAGATCTGCGCTACGCTATCCGGTCCCTTGCGAACCGACCCGCGTTCGCCCTCACCGTCATCGCGACGCTGGCGCTCGGCATCGGTGCCAACGCCGCGATCTTCACGCTGGTCGACAGCGTCGTGCTGCGCCCGCTTCCGGTTTCCCGTCCCGATCACCTCGTGATCGTCGGCAATCCCGCCGAGGTGAATGACAGCTGGAAGGGCTCGCCGGTCACCGATTACGTGTCACTTCCGCTTTACCAGGATGTACGCGCACGCAATTCGGTATTCACCGACGTGTATGCGAATGGAAACACCGGTCAGCTCGACGTGACGGCCGGCGCCGAAGGTGCCGCCGCCGTCGAGCACCCGCACGCCCGTTTCGTCACCGGGAATTATTTCGCGGTGCTCGGCGTTCCGGCATACGTAGGTCGTACCTTCACTGCTCAGGAAGACCAGACTCCAGGCGAAGATCCGGTCACGGTCCTGACGTACAACTATTGGCGGCGACGATTCGCCGGGTCGCGCGCCGCGATCGGCAGCGTCATCCACGTG
>JBOHRZ010000035.1:0-13558 GCA_050732975.1 Gemmatimonadales bacterium | reverse complement strand
GGGCGGCGGCGAGCGCGCGCTCGACGCCGGCACCACCATCGACGCCACCATGCGCGGCGCGCTGGTGACCACCGGTGCCGCCGGGATCGCGGCGTCGATGCTGCTGGTCGAGGCCACTGACAGCGGGACGCCGCTCCGGCTCAACGGCCGGGACTACTCCGGCGTGCTCGAACTGCGCCGCGGCGACAGCGGGCTGGTGGTTGTCAACCGCGTCTCGCTGGAGGAGTATCTGATCGGCGTGGTGAGCGCCGAGCTGGGGCAGCGGGGTCCCAACGAAGTCGCGGCGCTCAAGGCGCAGGCGGTTGCGTCGCGGACCTACGCCATCCGAAACCAGGGTCGCTGGAGCGCCCGGGGTTTCGATCTCATTGCCGACGCCGGCGACCAGATCTACATCGGGCGTGACGGCAACAACGCGCTGGCGGCTGCGGCGGTACGCGACACGCGCGGCGAGGTGTTGATGTACGATGGGCAGCCGATCGACGCCTTCTTTTCCTCGACATGTGGCGGGCGCACGGAAGATGGATCGTCCGCCTTCCTCGGCGCCGATCGCCCCTACCTTCGCGCGGTCGACGACCGCGATCCAAGCGGTACACCGTGGTGCGCCATCTCGCCGCGGTTCCACTGGACGACGGGATGGAGCGCCAGTGCGCTCTCGGCGACGCTGCGGCGCACACTCGCGGCGGAAGGGCTACCGGGCGGTCGCGCGAGCGATCTCACCGGCATCAAGGTCACCCGGCGCACGGGGACCGGACGAGTTGCGTCGATCGAGCTGATCGGCCGCCGCGGCGTCACAGAGGTGAGCGGTCAGGCGGTTCGCCGGGTGCTCACATCGCCGGACGGTCCGTTGCGGAGCACCGACTTCACGGTGCGGATCTCGCGGCACGGCGGCGTCCTGGAGCGGGTGGACATCGACGGCACCGGCTACGGGCACGGCGTGGGGATGTGCCAGTGGGGCGCGATCGGGCGGGCGCGGGCGGGACAGGATTACCAAACGATCCTGGCCAGCTACTTTCCGGGCACGGAACTGCGGCGCATCTACTAGTACCAGCAGGGGAAGAGAAGGGGGCAGCCCGCGATGGCGGAACGGTTGCGGCTGGGAATCATCGGCGCGGGCGCCGTTACGCAGGTCGGCCATCTCCCGGCGCTCAAGCGGGTCAAGGAGGTCGAGGTCGTGGGGATCTGCGACAGCGACCTGCCGAAGGCGCGGGCGCTGGCGACGCGGTTCGGCGTTCCCGACGCCTGGGAAGACATCGAGGAGCTGCTCGACTACGAGGAAGGGCTCGATGCGCTGCTGATCTGCACGCCGAGCCATCTGCACGAATCCCACATCCAGGCGGCGCTTGCGGCGGGCCTCCACGTCTTCGTGGAGCGGCCGCCGGCGTTGACGTCGGCGGCAACGCAGAAGCTGATCAAGGTGGTCCAGCGCAGGGAGCGGGTGATCATGGTCGGCGCCAGCCACCGGTACCGTCCCGACGTGCAGCAGATCCGCTCGTTCGTGCAGAGCGGCGAACTGGGCGACGTCGAATCGATCCGGGCCTGGTGGTTCGTGGCACGCACCGGGCGCGCCGGGTTGGGCTGGCGCAACCGGAAGGAACTGTCGGGCGGCGGCGCGATGCTCGACCTGGGTCTCACGTCGCTCGACCTGGCACTCTGGCTCGCGGGGTTCCCCGAAGTCGAACAGGTGATGGCGATTTTCCCCGAACGGGGACGCGAGAAGGGCGGCCTGGAGCCGTCAGGAACGGCGACGCTGGTGATCAAGGGCGGCGTGGCGATCCACCTCGATGTGTCGTGGCGTTTCGTCGGTCCCGGTGAGCGGTTCGGGCTGGCGCTACGGGCGTCGCACGGGTCGGCGCGGATCAATCCGCTGGCGATCTGGAAGGACTTCCACGGCGTGCCGCGCGACGTGGCGTCATCGGGGGCACATTCGCGAGACACGCCGTTCGCGCTGGGGTTGCGCGCGCAATGGGCGCACTTCGTTGCGGCGGTGCGCGGCGACGTGCCGGTGCCGGCGCTGCAGGATCAGGTGACGCTTCTCAAGGTGATGGAAGCGATCTACCAGTCGGCGGAGACGGGCCGGGCGGTGACGGTTTGAAGTTGGGTCGGGCCGCGGCGGCAGCGTTGCTGCTCGGCGGCCCTGCCGGCGGCGCTGCGGCTCAGACAGCACCCGATGGCAATCATCTTCGCGTTTACCTGCTGACCATGGGCACGGGAGCGCAGATCTACGAACGCTTCGGCCACAACGCCATCTGGATCCGCGACACGGTGGCGAAGACCGACCTGATCTACAACTACGGCATGTTCGAATTCCCGTCGGGAATCATGGGCATGGCGGGATTCGTCGGCCGGTTCGCAATGGGTCGCCCGCGGTACTGGCTCGGCGTCGACAGCAGCATCGATCTGGAGCTGTACATCTACCGGGGCGCGGGACGGAATCTCTCGGCGCAGGAGCTGAACCTGCTGCCGGCGCAGAAAGCGGATCTCGCGCGGCGGCTGGCGACGAACGCGCTCCCGGAGAACCGGTACTACACGTATGACTATTTCCGCGACAACTGTTCGACGCGGGTGCGCGACATGCTCGACGCGGTGCTCGGCGGAGCGCTGCGGGCGGCGACGGTGGACCAGCCGTCCGGGACGACGTATCGCTTTCACACGTTGCGATCGATCACCAACGACAAGCTCCTCTGGCTGGCGATCGACGCCGGGCTGGGGCCGCGCGTTGATCTCCCGATCGACCGCTGGCAGGAGATGTTCCTCCCTGCGGCTGTGGCCGCTCGGGTCGCCGACCTGCATGTGCGCGACAGCAGCGGGGCCCTGGTGCCGCTGGTGCAGTCGAGCTTCCCGCTGCTCACCATCGACCGGTACCATGTCGAAGCAGCGCCGCCGCGGTGGGTGATCGGATTCCTGCTGATCGGCCTTGCGATCGCGCTGCTGATCGTGCTGGGTGTGCGCGCCGGCGCATCGGGTGTGTTCGGGCGGGTGGTCGCGACGGTGTGGATGCTACTGATGGGAATCGGTGGCTTGCTGCTGCTCTTCCTCTGGTGGTGCACGGCGCACGTGGCGACCTACGCGAATCACAACGCGCTGCTGTTGACGCCGTTCGCATTGGGGGTGGTGCCGTCACTGTGGTGTCGCGATGCACGCGGCGGCTGGCAGTGGAGAGCGATCCAGTTGTCGGCGGTGTCGGTGCTCCTCGGCGTGGCGATCGCAGCGGTGCCGATCGTGTCGCCGCAGGCGAACTGGCCGATCGTGGTGCTGACGGTGCCCGGCACGCTGGCGGCGCTGTGGGTGGCGGCGAGGCGGGAGCGTGCAGGGGCCGCAAATCTTGATGTTGCAACAGGTGACGGGACGATAGGGTAGAGGGGCTATGGCGTTTTTCTGTAACATTGACGCCACCGGCGGCAGTCACAATATTGACCCGGCATGAAGACCGGGTGGGGGCATCGGCTGCGCGCCGTTCTGGCGCTGGCGATCTTCGCGACGAGCGTTGGCGGAACGCAGCTGCTCGATGCGTTGCTCTTCCACCGCGGTCCGATGCGCCCCGACGTGGTGCGCATCAGCGCGCCCGACCGATGCCATTCGGAGAACTGCGAACTGGGCGCTCCGATGGCCACTTCGCCGCCGGCGCAGTCACGCCTGGCGGCTCCCCGCTTCGAACTGCCGCATCGTGCCGCGGTCGCTCTCCTTCCCGACGACGCCCCGCGTGCGATAGCCGCGCCCGGGCCGCTCGGATCCCGCGCGCCTCCCGCGCTCGCCTGACCTCCAGACTCTGACAGACGCCGTGCGCGGTGTATCGCGCCCGGCTCAATGGATCGCTCCGGCGCAACTGCGTCGGGTGTGATCGCCGTGCCGATGCACCATCGGCGGCGGTTCACCATGCACGACGGAGCAAGGCATGCGGGCATCGTGGGGTGTTGCATTGGCATTGACGGTGGCGGTTCCGATCCGGGCGGTTGCCGTCCCGGTCACCGCTACTGAGGCCCGGGTCGCGGCAAACGCCGACGTCACCGGGCGGGTCACCGACAGTCTTTACGGCAAGCCGGTCGCGGGGGCGGAGGTGACCATCACCCGCGCTGGGGCGGTGGTGGCACGGACCAATACCGACGAGTTCGGCGAGTGGCGGATACACGATCTTTCGCCAGGGACGTATCAGCTGGAAGTCCGGCTGATCGGGTTCCGGCCGTTGCTCCAGCCGTTCACCGTCGGGACCAGCAGTGCCGACGTGGTCCTTGACGTCAAACTGGCGCCGGCTCCGGTGCAGCTCCAGGCGATCGGCGTGGTCGCCAGCCCCGTCGCCGTCGATACCCGGACCGGCGATCAGCAATTCAAGCAGAGCGATTTCCAGGGTGCACCGACCCAGACGACGTCGCAGATCGTGCAGCAATCGATCGCCGGGGCGGCGCGGGCGCCGACCGGCGAAGTGCACATCCGCGGACAGCACGGCGAGTACACGTACTACATCGACGGACTCCCGGTGCCGCCCGGGATCTCCGGAAGCCTCAACGAGCTGTTCGATCCGTCGGTGGTCAACTCGATCGACTTCCAGACCGGCGGGTGGGACGCGGAGTATGGCAAGCGCAACGCCGCGATCATCAATGTGACCACCAAGGTGCCGGCGGGACCGTTTCATCTCTCCGCCACGGGCTATGGCGGCAACTATGCCAGCAACGGGCAGAGCGTCACCATGAGTGCCAACTCGGGGAAGTTCGGCATCTTCGCCTCCGGTACGCGTCAGGCCACGGATCTGCGCCGGGAACCGGTGGTGGCCGACACCGATGCCAGCGGAAAGATCACCAAGCTGGAGAACTTCGCCAACGACGGGCAGGACCTGTTCGGCTTCGCCAAGATGCAGTACGCGGCCAATGATCACGATCTGCTGAACCTCGATGTCAGCCTGTCGCGGTCCCGCTTCGCGACGCCGTTCGACTCGTCCGCCGGCGTCATCAACGACCGCGAGCAGGACATCAACCACTTCGTCAATCTGTCATGGCAGCATCGCGACGTTGCGGGCGCGCACGCGGGATCCGAGGCATTCGCCGGCGTCTACTACCGTCATGGAGCGCTCGACTACACGCCGGGGGTCACCGACGATCCGACCTTCTCCTTCGCGCCCGACACCACGCTGTACAACATCGCCGAAGCGCGGGCGTTCAACATCTACGGACTCAAGGCCGATTACCTGCTGCAACAGACGCCGCACTTGAACTTCAAAGTGGGCACCGACCTGTCGCTGACCCGCGGGAGCGAGCTCTTCACCACCACCGACGCCAATGACAATCCGGGCCCGTCGTCGAATTCGCCGCTCACGGGCAACGACGAGGCGGTCTACGGGGAGACGATCTACCAACCGACCGAGAAGGTCGAGTTCCACGTCGGCGTCCGCTACGATCGGCACGAATATCCGCTCTCGGCCACGGCGAGTGCGGCGGTGAGTCAGGTCAGTCCGCGGTTCCGGGTGAACTTCTATCCCAGCCCGAAGAATACGATCTACTTCTACTACGGGCGCCTGTTCATTCCCACGAACACCGAGGATCTCCGCGCGATCACCACGGCGTCGACGACGGACGTCGACACGCTGCCGACGGTGCCGGAGCGGGATCATTTCTTCGAGGTCGGCGTGGTGCACCGCTTCCCCGGCGTCGTCGCCAAGGTATCGGGGTATTACAAGCGCAGTTCGCCGGGCATCGACGACACCCAGATCCCGGGTTCGGCGATCACCACCGACGTCAACATCGACCAGGTCAGGATCACGGGGATCGAAATGGTGCTGGAGGTCCGTCCAGCCGGTCCGCGGAGCGGCTTCGCCAATCTGGCGATCAATCACGCCTACGGGTTCGGGGCGGTGACCGGAGCGTTCCTGGCGGCGACGCCGCCTGCGCAGGCGTTCGACCTTGATCATGATCAGCGGGTGTCGAGCGTGGTCGGGGTGACCTATTCGCAGAGCAGCCTGCTGGTAACGGCCACCGGGATCTACGGCAGCGGACTGACCAACGGTGTCACGCCGAACTATCCGGGGCTTCCGGGCTACGACCCCACCCAGGACCCGACGCCGGAGCTGAAGACGGGATTGTTCGACTTCAACAAGCCGTTCAAGGTAGACCCCAACTTCATTGTCAACGCGTCGGCGGGATACACGATCAATTCCGGCAATGTTTCCTTGCGTCCGCAGGTGTTCGTCGACAACGTCTTCAACTCGAAATACCTGCTCAAGGGCGCATTCTTCAGCGGGGCATCGTTCGGGCGGCCGCGGACGTTCTCCGTCCGGATGACGGTCGGCATATGACCAAGCTGGCGCTGGTGCGGCGGCTCCGCCGGATCGAGGGGCAGATGCGCGGGCTGCAGAAGATGGTAGAGCAGGACCGGAGCTGTGCCGACCTGTTGACTCAGATCGCTTCGGCCCGCGAGGCCCTGCGTCAGGCGGCAGTCGCGCTGCTGCGCGACCACCTGACTCTCAAGACGCGGACCGCCTTTACCGGCGACAATCGTGACGAGGATCCCGCCGTGGCGGAGCTGGTGGGGATCTTCGGCCGGTGGGTGAAGTGAATGCGCGGTGATTCCGGACGCCGGTGCGTCCATTCATTGCCCGGCCCCAGGGGCCCAGCGCCCAGGGCCGATGGTCCGGGGTGTCTGGCATCAAGCCGGGAACGATGCGAGCAGCAACGTCGGGCGATCTCCTATTATATTGTATGGCTATCATCGCCCCGCACCGGGACGATGGCCGAGCCAATTGAGAGGGCCCCGTGAAGCCGAACCTGCATCCCGTATATCAGACGATTACCGCGCATTGCCAGTGCGGCAATTCGTTCGAGACCCGCAGTACCGTGAAGTCGATCAGCGTCGAAGTCTGTGCCCAGTGTCATCCGTACTTCACCGGCAAGCAGCGCCTGGTCGATACCGCCGGACGCGTCGACCGGTTCCGACGGAAGTACAAGACGGCCGCCACCGAACCCGCCGAGTCCTGAGCCGCGAGCGCGAGCGAAGCGATGGACGCCCGACTCCGCCAGGCGCTCGCGCGGGCGGAGGAGGTCGCCAGCCAACTCTCGCTCCCCGCGACCGCTGCTGATCCCACGAAGCTGAAGGCCCTCGGCCGCGAACATTCCAGGCTCGCGCCGATCGTGCGTGCTGCGGAGTCGGTCGCAAAGCTGGAACGCGAGCTGGCCGAGGCCGAGGAGTTGTGCCACGGCGGCGACGCCGAGTTGGCGAAGTTCGCCAGGGAGGAGCTGGAGCGGCTCCAGGCGGCGATCGCACCGCTTCGCGTCGAATTGCAGGAACTGCTGCTGCCGCCCGATCCGCACGACGACCGCGATGCGATCCTGGAGATCCGCGCGGGAACCGGCGGCGATGAGGCGGGCCTCTTTGCCGGCGACCTGCTCCGGATGTACACCCGTTTCGCGGAGCGGCACGGTCTGCGGGTCGAACCAATCGAGGTCCATCAGGGCATCGGCGGCGGGATCCGCGAGGCGATCGTGGCGATGCGTGGCGCCGGCGCGTACGGCTACCTGCGCCACGAATCCGGGGTGCATCGGGTGCAACGCGTCCCCGAAACCGAAGCGCAGGGACGGATTCACACATCCGCGGCGACCGTGGCCGTGCTCCCCGAAGCGGAAGAAGTCGACGTCCGCATCGATTCCGGCGATCTCAAGGTCGACGTGTTCCGTTCGTCAGGCCCCGGTGGCCAGAGCGTCAACACGACCGACTCGGCCGTGCGGATCACCCACCTGCCCAGCGGCATCGTGGTGCAGCAGCAGGACCAGAAATCGCAGTTGCAGAACAAGCTCAAGGCGATGGAGGTGCTGCGCGCCCGCCTGCTCGACCGGATGATCGCCGAGCAGGAGGGCGCCCGCGCAGCCGAACGCCGAGCCATGGTCGGTACCGGCGATCGTTCGGCCAAGATCCGCACCTACAACTTCCCGCAGAGCAGGATCACCGACCACAGGATCAATCTCTCGGTGCACAACCTGGCCGACGTTCTCGACGGGAAGCTCGACGACTTGGTCGGCGCGCTGCACGCGGCGGCGCAGGCGGAGCAGAACCGTGCTTGAGACCAGCGACACCGCGGGCACGCTTGTCAGCTCCGCGGCGGAGCGACTTTCGGTTGCGGGCGTCGCCGATCCGCGACGCGAGGCCGAATGGATCTGGTCGTCGGTGTCGGGGATGGACTCGTTCGGTCTTTCACGCGGGTCGCGGGACCCGGCGCCGCCGGAAGTCGCGGCGCGGTTCGACGCGGCGATTGCCAGGCGTGCGGGCGGTGAACCACTCGCGTACGTGACGGGCACGGCAGGATTCAGGCGCCTCACCTTGCGGTCGGATCGCCGGGCGTTGATTCCGCGCCCCGAGACCGAAGGGCTCGTGGACATGGCGCTCGGCTTCACCCTCCGTGGCATCGCGGCCGACATCGGAACCGGAACCGGTGCCGTTGCGCTGGCGTTGCGGTCGGAGGGCGATTTCGACGAGGTGATCGGGGCCGATGTTTCGATCGAAGCGCTCGACCTGGCGCGGGCCAACGGCGTCGAGTCGGGCCTGGCGGTCACCTGGCTCGCCGGCGATCTCGTCACGCCGCTCGCCGGTCGGCACGTCGACCTTCTGGTGTCGAACCCGCCGTATCTGTCGCGCGCCGATTGCGAGGCGCTGGAACCGTCGGTGCGCGAATTCGAGCCCGCGATGGCGTTGTTCGGTGGCCCCGACGGGCTGGAGATCACCCGCCGCCTGTTCGACGAGGCGCGCCGAGTGACGACGCCCGGCGGGTGGATCGCCATCGAGATCGACTCACGACGAGGCGATGCCAGCCGCGGCGCCGCACTGGCGGCGGGATGGCAGGATGTGGGGTTGCACGACGACGTGTTCGGCCGCGTCCGCTACCTTTCGGCACGGAACGGGAGAGAACCATGATCGAAGACAAGGCGCAGGAGCTGGGTCGGTTGCTGGGGCAGGCTCCCGAGTATCAAGCGTTGCGGCGGGCCGAGCAGGCGCTCCGCGACGACGGCGATGCCCAGAAGCGCCTGGAAACGATTTCGCGCTTGACGCGCGAGTTCGATCAACTGGTCATGCAGGGGCAATCGCCGGACGAGGTGCACACCCAGGAGTATGAGACGACGGTCCGCGAGTTCGAACTGTCGCCGGTAGGGCAGGCGTATCTCGTGGCGCGCGCCAACGTCGACAAGCTGATGGCGCGGGTCAACCAGATGATCGCCGAAGGGATGGAGCGCGGTGCCACCAGCGGGATCATCACGCTCTGATGGCGCACGGCTTTTTCCTGGTGCTGGAGGGGCCCGAAGCGGCGGGGAAGTCGACGCTGGCGCGGGCGCTCGTGACCCGACTGCGGGAGCACGGCATCGAACCGGTGCTGGTGCGTGAACCGGGCGGCACTCCGGTGGCCGAGGCGCTGCGACGTGAGTTGCTCGACGCGCATCGTGAATGGTCACCGGCGATGGAGTTGCTCTATCTGGTGACGGCTCGTGCCGACCTGGTGACCAACGTGATCCGCCCGGCATTGAACGAGGGGAAGACAGTGCTCTCCGATCGGTATGATCTCTCGACGATCGCCTACCAGGGGGCCGGGCGCGAACTGCCGGTCGAGATGGTGCGTTGGGTCAATGAGGCGGCGACCGGCGGGCTGCGTCCCGACCTGACCCTGGTGCTCGACGCCGATGCCGATGTGATCCGCGAACGGCAACAGCGGTCGGGGAAGGGGCTCGATCGGATGGAACGCGAACCGGCGGAGTTCCACGCGCGCGTCGCCGAAGCATACCGCGCCGCGGCCGGCCCGGGGGTGCATCATCTGGTGGGCGCGGCGTCACCGGATCGGGTTCTCGACGAGGCATGGCGAATGATGGCGGCGGCGCATCCGGCCGCACTTCGTCCGGTGGCATCGTCCTGAAATACGGAAGAGGAGGAATGATGAAGCCACGTTGGCTGGTCATCGCGCTGGTCGCGGTGGTGTCATTTTTCAGCGGCGGATGGTTGCTGCGCGCCGCCAGACCGGGGACGGCAATTCGCGGCCCCGAACTGCTGCAGACCGTGCTGCAATACGTGAACCGCTACTATGTCGATTCTATTCCGGCGGACAGCCTGTACGATCTCGCGGCGACGGGCGCCGTACGTGAACTCAACGATCCGTACTCGGTGCTCGAGGCGGACAGCGACTATCAGGCGCTCAACGAAGTCACCAGCGGCAACTACGGCGGACTCGGGATGCAGATCGACGTCCGCGGCGGCTGGATCACGGTGGTGGCGCCGCTGCCCGACACACCGGCCCAGCGCGCCGGCATCCAGGCCGGCGACCAGATTCAGGAAGTCAACGGCAAGTCGACGCAGGACATCACGCAGGACAAGGCGGTCAAGACTCTGCGTGGCGCCGTCGGCACCAAGGTCGACCTCAAAATTCACCGGCCGGGCATCGCACAGTTGATGCCGTTCCACCTGACACGCGAGCAGATCCACTACCGCTCGACGCAACCCGGCGTCATGCTCGATCACGACATCGGATACGTCGCGCTGACGACGGTCAGCGAGAGCTCGGCGGCCGAGGTGCAGTCGGAGGTGAACGGCCTCCTCAAGCAGGGGATGAAGGGCCTGATCCTCGACCTGCGCGGCAACCCGGGCGGCCTGCTCACTCAGGGCGTCTCGGTGGCGGACCTCTTTCTCGACCCGGGGCGGAAGATCGTCGAGACCCGCGGGCGGATGCCGCAGATGAATCATGTCTTTACCGACGGAACGGCGCAGGTGTGGCCGCAGCTCCCTGTGGTGGTGCTGGTCAATGAATACTCGGCGAGTGCCGCGGAGATTATCGCGGGTGCGCTGCAGGACAACGACCGCGCGGTGATCGTCGGCAACGCGACGTTCGGCAAGGGGCTGGTGCAGACGCTCTGGCCGTTCCCCAACGGCACCGGCCTCAAGCTCACGACGGGGCGCTGGTACACGCCGAGCGGTCGCACCATCCAGCGGACGGCGAAGAGTCAGGAGGATCAGCTCGCGCTGGCCAGTGCGGAGGCCACGCGCAAGAGCGGCGCGTGGCTCGACTCGCTGCCATCGTTCAAGACGGTAAGCGGTAGGACAGTGAAGGGGGGCGGCGGCATCGTACCGGATCGGCTGGTCGAGGCCGACACGCTCACCGAGGGCGAGAAGGACTTCGCCAAAGGCGTCGGCGCGCACGTGTCGGCGCTGCAGGACGCGCTGGTGGCCGAGGCGCTCAGCGTCAAGGCAAAGCAGGCGGTGTCGCAGCCGGACTTCACGGTGACGCCGGCGATGCGCCAGGACGTGCTCGACCGTCTCAAGGCGGATCACGTAGCACTGACGCCCGATGAAATCAGCGGCGGCACTCGGTGGCTCGACCAGCAGATCGGCTACCAGATCGCCGGGTACGTCTTCGGCCGGCCGGCGCAGCTCCGGCGTCAGGCGGAAAACGACCGTCAGGTAAAGGCCGGGCTCGAGCTCTTCCAGGCCGGCACGACGCAGGCGGCGCTGCTGGCGCAGGTCGCGGGGGGCCCATCGGGGGACTAGCAGCGGGCGGTATCGCCATCGTCGGACCGGGGCGCGTCGGGCTGTCGCTCGCACGCGCCCTGGCGCGTTCTGGCACCTCGCCAGTCGTGTTGGGTCCGCGGGCTGTCGATCTGCCGGATTCGCTTGGCCATACGGAGACGGACTGGCGGGAACCGCTCGCGACGAGCGAACTCGTCATGATTGCCGTGCCGGACGATCACATCGCTGAAGTGGCAAACAAGGTGGCCGGGCTCGGCGTGATCGGTGCGCGAGCGGTGATATTGCACACGTCCGGACTTCACGATCGGGGAGTCCTCGCTCCACTGGCGGCCGCAGGCGCCGCGACCGGCTCGTGGCATCCGGTGCAGACATTCGCGCGTCGCGACGGCGAGCCGGATGTGCTGGCAGGGTCGCCGGCGGTGGTCGAAGGAGATGCCGCAGCGATGGCGCGCGGGAGGGAACTGGCGCAAACGCTGCGGATGTTTCCGGTGATCGAAATCCAGAGTGCGGAGAAAGTGCGGTATCACGCTGCCGCGGTATTCGCCTCGAATTACGTGGTGGTGGTGGCGACGGTTGCGGCGCGGCTGGCGCGCGAGGCCGGCCTTGGCGACCGCGCCGAGGGGGCAGAGGTGTTCGTCCCGCTGATGCGGCGCACGATCGAGAACTTCGCTGCGGATCCCGGCTCGGCGCTCACCGGACCGGTGGCGCGGGGCGACGCCGCGACGGTGAGGCGGCATCTGGCGGCGCTGGATGGTGAGGAGCGCGAGCTCTACGTGCTGCTGGGGCGCGAGGCGCTGCGCATCGCGCGGCATTCAGGACTGGATGAATCGGCGGCGACGGCGGTCGAGGTGGCACTCGGGGGCGGCGGGAGCGGGAGGTGAGGAAAGGCTTGGGTCTTACTTTGCAAAGGCAACGAGCAATTGTGGCTTTCGTGGGGGCAGTCATTGCTGGAACTGCTTGCTCGACTGCCAGCGTCCCGACCGCGCTCGACGGCCAGTGGGGCGGGGAGAACATTTGGCTCTACGATTCGCTCCCCGCCAAGGCGGTCGTGGTCGTGTTTCCGTGCAACGCGGCAATGTTCGACTCGCCAATTCGCATCGACGATGAGTCTCAATTCACCGCGGTTGGCTGGATCATACGGTCGAGTTGGCCGCCCGCTGTCGGCACGCCAGTGCAAATCTCGGGCATGATAGCCGGCCGCGGACTGAGTCTGGCTCTGAGTGTTCGCGATACGATGACCCATGGTTGGCAGCGCCCGGAAAACTTCTCTTTGATCGCGGGGCAACAGCCGCACCTTCTGGATAATGCATGCACTGTGTGACACTCTCCTGGCCCGAACTACCTATACCGTTGCACGGCGCGCGCAGGCTACTGGCTCACCCGGTCGCCGGAAACGGAGCCATGAACTCAAACGGTGTGAGCTTCGCGATCCGCTCCAAGTCGGTGGTATTACGCGATATCAGGACCGCTCCCACCTCACGGCAGCTCTGGGCAATCAGCACGTCAAAGACAAAGCTGCGCGGCGTCTGGCCTGGGCGGAGTCCCTGGCGCTCAGCGAGTTCCGCGAGAATCTCTCCGAGCGCCTCCCAGCTATGATCGGTCGGTGTGAGCACCCGGCCGCGTCGGAGGTACGGAGCGAATACCTCGCGCTCCAGACGCCCCCGGGCTTTGCGGTCACCGGCACCCGCCCGAAGCTCCGCGGCGACAACGGCGCTCAGAAATAGGCTGGGCGCCGCCGCGTCGCAGAACCGCGTGAACGCCGCTCGAAACGTCTCGTCCCGAGCGGCGTCGATGAAACAATTGGTGTCGAGGACATACCGGCGGAGCGCCACTCCCTAACAGGCTGCTGAAATAGGGTTGCGCAACAGGTTCATACTTTCCCATTCACTGCGACTGACGTCATTTCCCTCGGGATAACCGTTCGGACGTCCGGTCCCGTGCTGGATTGGTCGGCCGTTCGGAGGTCTGCGCCGCCCGTGGTCCTGCTGGGCGGCTCTCAGGTGCACACACCCGCCCGGATCAGCGTGCGGATGCGCACCAGGTTGTACACCGCGCTGGTGAAGGTGAAGATCCAACTCACCGC